>CAUHTB010000194.1 GCA_959608595.1 uncultured Veillonella sp.
GCTATCTCTGGTTTTGCTAACTCTGCTATTTGGTTAATCGTAGGTGCGTTCTTATTCTCTCGTGGCTTTATTAAAACTGGTTTGGGGAAACGTATTGCTTATAATTTGATTGCTGCTTTTGGTAGTAGCTCCTTACGTTTGGCTTATGCATTAGCATTATCTGATTTAATTTTGGCTCCAGCAACTCCATCTAATACAGCTCGTGTAGGTGGTGTTATCATGCCAATTACTACAAGCTTGGCAAAAGCGTTCGGTTCTGAACCTCAAGATGGTCCTCGTAAAATTGGTTCCTTCTTGATGCAATCTATTTATCAAGTTAATACAATTACATCTGCTATGTTCCAAACATCCATGGCTGGTAACACATTGGTTGCAGCATTGGCGCTTCAATCTTTTGGTATTGGTATCACATGGGGTGATTGGGCTATGGCTGCCATCGTGCCAGGTATTATTGCATTGATCATTATGCCGTACTTTATTTACAAAGTATATCCACCTGAAATTACAGATGCTCGCGAAGCACAACAAATGATTAAAGAAGAGTTAAAAGGCCTTGGTAAAATGTCTTTCCAAGAATGGGTTATGCTAGGCGTATTTGTTTTGGCTTTAGTTTTATGGGCTACTTCTCAATTTACTAAAATTGATGCTACAACTGTTGCATTCTTAGGTATTTCTATTTTGCTTGCTACAAGTGTTCTTGTATGGGACGATGTTAAAAGTGAAAAAGGTGCTTGGGATACATTAGTTTGGATGGGTACATTAATGGGCTTTGCCGGTTTCTTGTCCAAATTGGGCTTCATCAAATGGGCAACAGTACTTGTAGGCGGTTATATTCCAGAAGGATCTTGGATTATTGCCTTCGTTATAGCTGTACTTATTAATACATATTCCCACTATGTATTCGCATCTTTAACTGCACATATTTCTGCCATGTTCGTAGCATTCTCTGCAATTGCTATCTCTGCAGGTGCACCACCAATGCTGACATTGTTGATGATTGCATTCACATCTAACTTGTGTATGTCTTTGACTCACTATGCTGCAGGTCCATCTCCTGTAATCTTCAATACTGGTTATGTTCCTCAAAATACATGGTGGAAACTAGGTTTCTTCGCATCCGTAATCAACTTGATTATCTTTATGGGCCTTGGTTCCGTATGGATGAAAGCAATCGGTATGTGGTAAGACCAGATATCCAGAATTTTATATACTTGTAATACATTAAAAACTATATATGTCATAGTTTGATTAAAGTGTGGTTACAAAATATACGAAAAGCCGTCCCACTTGGGGCGGCTTTTTTGTGATAAAATAAGAGCAGTTAATATATTATTAATGTATATGTTGTAAAATTATACGCAAATGAACTATTCATTGTTTATATACGAATAGCATCATTATTTTACATAGGAGGAATCTATGAAATTTGATAATGAACAGTTATTGAAATATATTGGTGCTTGTACATCTCCGTATCATACAGTAGATACAAGTTTACAAATGTTATTGGATTCAGGTTTCACAGAACTTAATTTAGATGATGAGTGGCAATTAGACTCTGGTTCTTATGTAGTTAATGTATTTGGTACTACTTTGTTTGCTTTTCATATAGGAAAGAAACCAGAACACACATTACGTATTGCTTCAGCGCATACGGACTTTCCTGCAATTCGGGTTAAACCAAATCCTATTACATCAGTAAAAGGTTATACCAAGTTAAATGTGGAAATGTACGGTGGTCTCATTGAAAATACATGGCTTGATCGTCCTTTAGGGGCTGCTGGTACTGTGGTATTAAAAGGGGGGAATGCCTTTGATGTTGATTCTGTATTAGTTGATACAAAACGTCCTATTGCAATCGTTCCAAACTTAGCTATACATATGAACCGTTCCGTTAATGATGGTGTTAAATTGAATCGTCAAAAGGAAATGCTTCCTATATTGATGATGGATCGTAAGGAAAAGGAGAATTCTAGTAAATCTTTAAATGATCGGAACAATCAAAGCTTATTCCCAGAATCTGATATTCAATACGATGCGTGGACTACGTTCTTGGCTGATGAAGTCAACTGTGATCCATCTGAAATTTTATCTTATGAAATGACATTATACCCAACAGAACAAGGCTGTGTATTAGGGACTGAAGGCGATTTTATTAGTGCGCCTCGTCTAGATAATTTAACATCTTGCTTTGGTGTACTATCAGGGATTATTCAGGCTCGTAAGGCTAATGCTGATGGTGTACGTTGTGTTATTCTCTTTGATAATGAAGAGGTAGGGAGTCGTACTAAACAGGGCGGAGCAGGGATGCTTTTACCAAATCTTATTAAACGAGTATATGATGCATTAGGATATTCTAATCAAGAGATGGATAGTTTCATTTCAAAAGGATTTATGATTTCCTCCGATGTAGCACATGGTTTGCATCCAAATTATCCTGAAAAAAATGATATCACTAATATTCCTACACTTAATAAAGGGGTGGCTCTTAAAATAGCATGTAGTCAATCTTATGCTGGCGATGCAAGGGCGATTGCCATCGTAAAGGGTTTATGTGATGAATCTAAAGCAAATTACCAAATTTATGTAAATCGTTCTGATATACCTGGTGGATCTACAGTTGGGTCTATTTCATCTGCTATGTTGCCGATGAGAACAATGGATGTGGGGTTACCATTATTGGCAATGCATTCTGCACGGGAGTTAATGGGGGCCAATGACCAAGAACAACTCAATCGATTAATGAATTATTTCTTAGGTGATTAATAACGTAGAATATAGAATTAGTTCGATGTGCATCGATAAAAGACATATGAGTTTTTGTCATGTACAGCAACTAATGTATTTTATGATTTCGTAATTAATATAATCCTTTAAATATGTGGAAAATATTGTATAATAGTTATATGTAATTATGAATATAATACTCATCATAAAAAATGATGAGCTATCCAAATATATTATTTTGACTATAAGTATAGGAAATATTCATATATTAATAAAATTGAAAGCTGATAGTTCACA
>CAUHTB010000195.1 GCA_959608595.1 uncultured Veillonella sp.
CTACACGAGCTGATCGCATTTTGATTGATTCTATCCCAGAAGCATTGGCAACTACAGATATCGTATGTAGCTCTGTAGGTGTTGGTTCTACTAAAACTGGTATCAACATGGATGCAGTTCGCGACATGGGGATTATCGTTAAGAAAACGGCAGAACTTACAAAGGATAATGATGCTCTTGGCTGTGCTAAGCTCGTTATTTTCTGTAATCCTGTAGAGGATAATCCATTCATGGCAGGCGCTTTCTTTGGCGTCACTGAAGGTGATAGTGCTATTTCTGTAGGCGTATCTGGCCCAGGCGTTGTAAAACACGCACTTGAGTCTGTGCGTGGTCAGTCCTTTGACGTTGTAGCAGAAACGATTAAACGTACTGCTTTCAAAATTACTCGTGTAGGCCAATTAGTAGCACAAGAGGCATCTCGTCGCCTTGGTAAACCATTCGGCATTATCGATTTGTCCTTGGCGCCAACACCAGCGGTAGGCGATTCTGTTGCTCACGTTCTTGAAGAAATGGGCTTGTCATCTTGTGGTTGTCATGGTACGACTGCGGCACTTGCATTACTTAATGATGCGGTGAAAAAAGGTGGTCTTATGGCATCCTCTCACGTAGGCGGCCTCAGTGGTGCATTTATTCCAGTATCTGAAGATGCTGGTATGATTGATGCCGTATCTTGTGGCAGTTTATCCCTCGATAAATTAGAGGCTATGACATGCGTATGTTCTGTTGGCCTTGACATGATTGCTATTCCTGGAGACACAACAGCGGATACAATTTCTGCAATTATTGCTGATGAATCTGCTATTGGTATGATTAATAATAAGACAACTGCGGTTCGTGTAATTCCTGTACCTGGCAAAACCGTAGGTGAGGTTGTTGAATTTGGTGGCCTTTTAGGTTACGCTCCAATTATTGAAGTGAGTCCATATAGTGCAGCTGAGTTCATCGCCCGTGGTGGTCGTATTCCAGCACCTATTCGTAGCTTAACTAATTAATTGTGTTTATAACCCAGTTGTTGGAGGTGTCTTATGAGTGATTATGTGCTCGATTATGTGTGGGCCTTTGCTCTGGCGCTCATCATAACCTTTGCACTAACCCCTTTGGTAAAACGCTTTGCCGTTGCCGTAGGGGCAATAGATAAACCTGATGCCCGAAAGGTGCATCATGGTGCTATTCCACGACTTGGTGGGTTAGCAATCTTTCTTGGTTATATAGGATCGGTCCTTTTTAATGGCTCTATCCCACATGACCATAAACTATTTGGCTTTGTACTTGGTACAGTTATTCTTGTGCTCGTTGGCATTTGGGATGATATTAAACAGATTGAGCCAAAGACTAAGTTAATGGGCCAAATCATAGCAGCTGCAATTTTGGTGGCTTATGATATTCGGGTGGACTTTATCAACCTTCCTTGGGGTGGTGTAGTGTACCTTAAATATTGGGCTGCTCCATTGACTATTTTCTGGATCGTAGGATTTACGAATATCGTAAATCTTATCGATGGCCTTGATGGCTTGGCAGCAGGGATTTCCTTCATTGCTTGTATTGCTGTTTGCGCTATGACATTACAACTTGGACAAACTGACTTAGCATGTATATCTCTTGCACTGGCAGGTGCAACAGTAGGGTTCTTGCGGTATAACTTTAACCCAGCGAAAATTTTCATGGGTGATACGGGTTCCATGCTCCTCGGTTATACTTTAGCAGCTATTTCTGTAATGGGTGCTGTTAAAACAGCAGCTACTATTGCATTAGTAGTTCCTGCAATCGTACTTGGCTTACCAATTCTGGATACATTATTTGCTATCGTACGCCGTAAAATTAGCGGTCGTCCAATTTTTAAGCCCGATAAAGGCCATGTGCATCATCGTTTGTTAGCTCAAGGTTTATCTCAAAAACAAGCGGTGCTAATGATGTATGCCGTAACAGCTCTGTTTGGTGGCGTGTCCGTCATCGTAGCAGAGGTCAATGCTTGGATTGGTATTGCATTGGTACTCGTTATCTTCTTAGGCAGTATTTTTGTGGCTCGTCGCCTTGGTGTTATTACCCATAGTGATGCAGCTGGACATCCATTGCCACGTCCTACAATTGAACGCAGCGATTCAGATGAAACTATTTCCTTTGATCGTGAAGAATTGGCAAAAGCTTTAGAGGAATCTGACGATTCCCATAAGAAATAACCATATGTGGGGCGCTTGGCGCCCCATTTTTTCTATCCTACTATGTTGGAGGCAACTATGTTAAAAGTTATGACAATCTTTGGTACAAGACCTGAAGCTATCAAGATGGCTCCTCTTGTAAAAGCACTAGAAGCAGCACCAGATATGGAGCCGATTGTAACCGTTACGGCACAACATCGCGATATGCTCGATCAAGTACTAAACTTGTTCAATATTACCCCTGATTACGACTTAAATATTATGAGCCAAGGCCAAACATTGTACGATGTAACAAATCGTGCATTGATGGGCCTTAAAGATGTATTAGAAGAAGCTAAACCTGATGTAGTTCTTGTACATGGTGATACAACAACTACCTTTGCAGGTGCTTTGGCGTCCTTCTATCAAGAAATTCCTGTAGGTCACGTAGAGGCAGGTCTTCGTACTGGAGATATTTATTCTCCGTTCCCAGAGGAAATGAATCGTAAATTGACTGGCTCTATTGCAACCTATCATTTTGCACCAACAGCTAGTTCTGAAAGCAATCTTAAGAAAGAAAATATCAATACAGATCATCTATATGTAACAGGTAATACTGTTATCGATGCCCTTGATACAACAGTGCAAGATAATTATGTTTTTGATGATGCTGCGATCAATGCATTGGATCCTGAAAAACGTACAGTTCTTGTTACTACACATCGACGTGAAAACTTGGGTGAACCTATGCGCCACGTGTACCAAGCTATTCGCGATTTAATTAATGAATTTGAAGATATTCAAGTGGTCTTCCCTGTACATAAGAATCCTAAGGTTCGCCAAGTTGTACAAGAGGAACTTGGTT
>CAUHTB010000196.1 GCA_959608595.1 uncultured Veillonella sp.
AGTTAGGCTATTTGGAGCAACCTCATACATCGGCGGGACGTATTCCTTCAGCTAAAGGCTATCGCTTATATGTTGATTCTATGTTGAGTCAACAACCTGTTCCATTACAGGATGCTGAGAAAATTGAAATGTTATGGAAACATTCTAATGGATCTACCAGTGAGCTTTTCTTAAATATGGCTAAATTATTATCACAAGTGAGCCATAGTATGAGTTTGTTCTTAGCTCCAGCCCATGATAGAGCATTAATCAAATACATTCATGTATTGCCGCTTGATTCACATCAAGCTGTCATGGTTGTTATTACTGAAACTGGTGCTCTTGATAATGAATTAATGTACTTTACTGAAGGCGTTTCGCCTGATGTATTACAAAGTTTAGCTATGCAATTTAGCAATGCTTTGCAGAATGTAAGTATTGGTCATGTAACGGCTGAAGCTTTAGGAACACTATTGATTCATATGGAAGGTCCACGAGGGATTTTGATGATCCTTTCAGAAACATTATTACGAGCAATTAATAAACGTAAGTTGTTCTATTCTGTAGGTACCACAGAGTTGTTAAATCAACCAGAGTTTAAGTCTGTTGAAAAGGTACAACCCTTGCTTTCATTAGTGGAAGAACAAAATAAATTGGGGCAACTATTAAAGGATGATTCACCTACACCTGTAAAGGTAAAGATCGGCAATGAAAATGATACCGAAGCACTTCAATCAATGAGTGTAGTACAAGCTGATTTTACAAATCAAGATCAACCTATCGGTACTCTTGCTATTCTAGGACCGACACGAATGGAATATGGTCGTATCATTGGCATGTTGTCTCATATGAAACATATAATGGAATCTATGGTAAAAGAACAAAAATAGAAAGGGCATATAATGGCTGAAGAACAAGACATTAAACAAGAAACAGTTGACGAAACAGTGGAAACTACAAATGTAGAGACGCCGGCTGTTGAGGAAGCTGAAGAAGTTGTGGCGGACGCAGCTCAACTATTAGAGGAGCTCAAAGCAGACTTTGATAATCGCTATAAGCGTTTACAAGCGGACTTCGACAACTTCAAACGTCGTACTAATCAAGAAAAAGAGCAACTTGCAGGATATGTTAAAGGGGATGTACTTACAGATCTACTTCCTGTATTAGATAACTTTGAACGAGCTGTTCAAAGTCCAGTAGAAGGTGATGCAAAAGTATTCCTTGATGGATTTATCATGATCCACCAAAACTTGATGGCTATGTTATCTAAACACGGTTTAGCCGTTATCGATGCGGTGGGTAAACCATTTGATCCAAATTTCCATCAAGCAATTATGCGAGTGCCGTCAGATGAATATGAATCTGATACGGTATGTGAAGTATTACAAACTGGCTATACTGTTGATGGTCGTTGTATTCGTCCAGCAATGGTAAAAGTTGTTGAATAGATTATAAAGGTTTTAGGAGGCATATATTATGGCAAAGGTAATTGGTATTGATTTAGGTACTACAAACTCTTGTGTTGCGGTTATGGAAGGTGGCGAACCTACGGTTATTACTAACCAAGAAGGCGCTCGTACAACTCCTTCCGTTGTTGGTTTTGCAAAAAATGGCGAACGTTTAGTTGGTCAATTGGCTAAACGTCAAGCTGTATCTAACCCTGAAAACACAATCATTTCTATTAAACGTCACATGGGTACAGACTACAAAGTAACTGTAGAAGGTAAGTCTTATACTCCTCAAGAAATTTCTGCAATGATTCTTCAAAAAATCAAAGCTGATGCAGAAGCATATTTGGGTGAACCTGTTAAACAAGCTGTTATCACAGTTCCTGCATACTTTACAGATGCTCAACGTCAAGCTACTAAAGACGCTGGTGCTATTGCAGGTCTTGAAGTACTTCGTATCATCAACGAACCTACAGCAGCAGCTCTTGCATATGGCGTAGATAAAGATGAAGATGGTAAAGTTCTTGTATTTGACCTTGGTGGTGGTACATTCGACGTATCTATCCTTGAACTTGGTGATGGTGTATTTGAAGTATTAGCAACATCTGGTAATAACCACCTTGGTGGCGATGACTTCGACCAACGCATTATGAACTACCTTATTGAAGAGTTCAAAAAAGAAACAGGTATCGATTTATCCAATGATAAATTAGCTGATCAACGTTTAAAAGAAGCTGCTGAAAAAGCAAAAATTGAATTGTCTGGCGTAGCTAGCACAAATATCAACTTGCCATTTATCACAGCTGATGCTACTGGTCCTAAACATTTGGATGTAACATTGACTCGTGCTAAATTCGAAGAATTAACTGCTGATTTGGTACAAGCTACTATCGAACCTACTCGTAAAGCTATGAACGATGCTGGTTTATCTGCATCCGATATCGATAAAGTATTGTTAGTTGGTGGTTCTAGCCGTATTCCAGCTGTACAAGAAGCTATTAAAAAAGTATTGGGTAAAGAACCAACTAAAAACGTTAACCCAGATGAATGTGTAGCTATTGGTGCTGCTATTCAAGGTGGTGTATTAGTAGGTGAAGTTAAAGACGTATTGTTACTTGATGTAACTCCATTATCTCTTGGTATTGAAACAATGGGTGGTGTATTCACACGTATTATCGATCGTAACACTACAATTCCTACATCTAAATCTCAAGTATTCTCCACTGCAGCAGATAACCAACCATCTGTAGATATCCATGTATTACAAGGTGAACGTGAGTTCGCAGCAGATAATAAAACATTGGGTCGCTTTAACTTGGATGGTATTCCAGCAGCTCCTCGTGGGGTTCCTCAAATCGAAGTAACATTCGACATCGATGCTAACGGTATCGTACATGTAAAAGCAAAAGACTTGGGTACTCAAAAAGAACAAAAAATTACAATCACTTCTTCTAGCGGATTAAAAGAAGACGAAATCGATCGCATGGTTAAAGAAGCTGAAGCACATGCAGCAGAAGATAAAGCTAGAAAAGAAGAATTAGATGTTAAAAACAATGCTGATTCCTTA
>CAUHTB010000197.1 GCA_959608595.1 uncultured Veillonella sp.
TGCCAGAGGCGATTCTGGACAAGCTTACAAAGGTGTGTACATGCCGTAGCATTACACGTAAAACGATTAAAGAAGCCATTTTGAATGGTGCTCATACATTTCCTGAAGTAAAAGAAGCAACTCGTGCTGGCACAGGTGCTTGCGGTGGCAAAGGCTGTGGCCCTCGCATCGTAAAGCTCTTAGCAGAAATGAAAGAGCAAGGTAAAATTTAAGGATAAGCAAAATTTAAGTACAAGCAAAATTTAAGCATAAGTTTGAGCGTAACTCATATAAAGACTATTACTTGGAACCAATACGGTATGTATTTGTAGGTTTTGGGTAATAGTCTTTTTTGCGCTACCGATGCACTCTATATATTGGCGTTGTTGGGGTTGTCTTTATTATTTGATATACTATACATAATACTTTTTAGAGATTTTGGAGGTATATATGTTTCGACGTATCATAGCGGCTACGATGATTGGCGCATTGGCGCTTACAACGGGCTGCGGTTTACATAATCCATTTACTTCTAAGGCGGAGCCTGTAACCTATGAATCTGTGGCACAGAGCGAGCTTTCACCAGAGGAAAAGGTGGATAAATTAGTAGCTAATATGTCCGATGCAGACAAGGTAGGCCAATTGTTGATGATTGGCATCCATGGCAAGACCTTGAACGATGATGCGAAGTTTATGCTCAATGAGTATCGCGTGGGCGGTATCATCTTGTTTGACCGCAATATGGAGTCAAAGGATCAAGTGAAATCGCTGATTACAGATATTAATAAAACTGGTAAAAGTGCCGGTTTAACGCCATTGTTCATCGGTATCGACCAAGAGGGTGGTGCTGTGGCGCGCATGGAGGATCAGCTCATCAAGGTTCCTCCTGCAGAAGAGTTAGGCAAGGAACCTATTGAACAAGCGGTATCCTTGGCAAAACAGTCTGGTACAGAACTAAAGGACTTGGGTTTCAACATTAACTTTGCTCCTGTAGCGGACTTGGGCTTAACCTATGGCCGTTCCTTTAGCACAAATCCTGATGATGTTGCACGGTATGCCAGCGCTGTAGGTAAGGCCTATGATGAAGCTGGTTTATGGTATTCCTATAAGCATTTCCCAGGCATTGGTAAAACAGATGTAGATTTACATGCGGATACCAGTGTTGTGCCAGTATCTAAAGAGACTTTGTTGAATGAAGATACGAAGGTATTTGTAGACCTCATTAAGCAGTCTAAACCGAATACATATGCAATTATGGTGTCCCATGCGATGTATCCTCAAATCGATCCAGACCATCCATCTAGTCTGTCTAAAGCGATTATTACTGACTGGTTGCGCAAAGATATGGGCTATAACGGAGTTGTCGTAACAGACGATATGGACATGGGCGCTCTTGCAAAACACTACACCTTCGGCGATATGGCAGTTCAATCCATTCTTGCCGGTAGCGATATCTTGCTCGTGTGCCATGAGTATGAACACATGCAAGAGGCGTATAATGGCCTTATGAAAGCTGTAAAAGATGGTCGTATCTCTAAAGAACGACTCGATGAATCTGTGAAACGGATCTTGCTTATGAAGATGAGTAAAATTTCTTAGAATTTCTTATTTTAAGGAAGGAATTTTAAGAGTATATCACGAATATAGACAGTGGAAATACTATTCATGGAAGGCGAATCTGAGTTGACACTCAAGGGAGAACTTTGTTATAGTTAATACACAGAGAAACTGTGCGAAACTTACGGGTAACGCGCAACACTCGTCGACTCAAGGGTCGGCGAGTTTTTTTGTTTGTAGGAGGGAGTTATGTCTAAGCCTTTTAAGTCTTTAGATTCCCTATTACGCTTGATGAGAAAACGGAATATTACGATTGAAAAGGGAACTGAGGGCAGTCGAGTAAAGAGAATTTTAGCTAGAGATAATTATTACTCAATAATTAATGGTTACAAAGATATTTTTTTGGATATTAACGCTACAGTTAATAGTGGAGATGACTATTATATAACGGGAACAACATTTTTTCAGATTTATGGACTATATTGTTTTGACCGTAACCTTCGAATTATTCTATTGAAGGCTCTTTTACAAGCAGAGCAAAATATTTGTACGAAAGTATCTTATCGTTTTTCCGAAGTACATACATCTGAATTCAGCCATTTAAATGTAAATAATTTTTCTAAGACTAATTTACCTAAAGCTACAGAGTTAGTATCAAAATTATCAAATGCTACACAACGTAATGCAAGACATACTATGTTTTCCCATTATTTAACGACACATCAAGATTTACCTTTATGGGTTTTAGTAACAAAGCTTACATTTGGTGAGATTACGAATTTTTATAAATTAATTACTCCTAACATACAGGAGAAAATCTTGGAAGATATACATAAGGAATATACGACTGAGTACCGGATTTCTATAACGAATCCCACTTCAACCTTAATACCTATTTTTAGCGAAATATTAGATGTTTTGGTAGGGTATAGAAATGTATGTGCACATGGAGATCGACTTTATAATCATAGGATTACAGGTTCAAAAAGGACGATAAAAAAACTAACATACTATTTTGTGTCTAATCCAAAGGGGAGTGAATCTTCTGTATATGGATTATTGATTTCTTTGAGATTATTATTGCCACGAGTGGCATATAAAAGCATTATTGATGAGATTATAAGTGAGTTATTACTTTTAAAAGAACAGTTACCAATTATACAGTTTAATCAAGTTCTTGCTAAAATGGAGTTAACGCTTCAGTGGAAACAAACCTTAGAAACACTAAAATAATAAAATATATAGTGTATACATAACACAGCTTCAAGGATTTTAATAAACCGATAGAGAATTACTTAGTATAGTTATTCTCTATCGGTTTATTTTTTAATAGGAGTGAATGTATATGGCTCGGAGAATTATGTTGAACGGTACGTCCTACTTTGGACAAGGGGCGATTCAGGAGATTGTGAACGAAATTAAGAATCGCCATTT
>CAUHTB010000198.1 GCA_959608595.1 uncultured Veillonella sp.
CCTTAAAAAGCCGCGGTCAAGGCAAATTGCGTCAGTTCATTTTATGGATGGGCGCGCTCGTCATCGGCGCTATCTTGGGTTGGCAACATATTCCAGCGTTAAATGAATTATTTAACTTTATTGCAGCTGTGTTTACACGCTTATTCCAATTCATCGCAATTCCAACCGTATCCTTAGCGGTAATTACTACATTATCTATGCTCGGTGCTAAAAAGGATACAGGCCGTATCTTTGGCCATGCTGTAGTATATACATTGCTTACTACAATTTGTGCAGCAGCCGTGGGCCTTGGCTTATTCCTATGGATTGCGCCAGGTAACTTACCACTTGATGTAATTGGTGCTGGTGCAGCGCAAGTACCTGAAAAATTAGGTCATGTAACATATTATGATCACTTCTTATCCGTTATTCCTAACAATATTATGAAACCATATTTGGAAGGTAACGTATTGTCCGTTATGTTTATCTCTGCTTCCGTTGGTTTAGCGTTTGCCTTTATGCCTCGTACAGAAGGTCGCGAAGCAGTATTGAAAGTATTGTTCGGCTTACAAGAACTACTATTTACATTGATTAAAGCATTACTTTATGTATTGCCAATCGGCATCCTTGCTTTCGCAGGTCAATTATCTGCTCAAATTGAAGCGGGCGTAATCGTTGGTGCTTTAGGTAAATACACTGCTGTTGTTATCGGCGGTAACTTGATCCAATTCTTTATCGTAATTCCATTGTTCTTGTTATTCCGTGGTTTGAACCCTGTGGATATATTCCGTAAAATGTCCCCAGCTGTAGCTGTTGCGTTGTTCACTAAATCCTCTGCTGCAACATTGCCTGTAACATTGGCATCTGCTGAGGATAATTTGAAAGCTCACCCTGCAGTAGCTCGTTTCGTATTACCAATTTGTACAACAATTAATATGAATGGTTGTGCAGCTTTCATCCTTGTAACATCCTTATTCGTAATGCAAAATGCAGGTATTGAATTGACTATGGGCACAATGATTGCTTGGTTATTCATTGCTGTTCTTGCTGCTATTGGTAATGCTGGCGTTCCAATGGGCTGTTACTTCTTAACATTGTCCTTGATGAGTTCCATCGGTGCACCAATCGGCTTGCTCGGTATCATCTTGCCAATCTATACGATTATCGACATGATAGAAACTGCTGAAAACGTTTGGTCTGACGCATCCGTATGTGCTATGGTTGACCATGACCTTCAAGGTAAATTGGACGACTCCAGTGGCGATGATATGCCTCAATTCCAAGGTGCTTAGTTTTAGCAACTAGTTTAACTTAAGAAAAATACTTAATTATATAACTCAAATAAAAGGTTATCCTGTAAGGGATAACCTTTTTTGATGACTCTATATGTATTAAAAGGTACAATACTAGTAGAGATTGAAGTTTATTGTAGTAGTTGTTATAAAGCTAAGGAGTTGTATTGTGAAAAGAATATATTCATACATTGCTGCACTGTTAATGTTAAGTCTTATGGCTTCACAAGTACATGCAAAAGAGCAGGTTACTCAAAGTGATATTTCTGGTAGTGCTAAAGAGAAGTGCGTTAGTAGTGAACAAACTAATGATAAGATTGAAGCTGATTTACAAAGACATTTAGAACGAATGAGGACCGAGGACATAGCTAAGGGGTATTTACGTGAAGAAGAAGGGTATGCTCAAGAATTAAGTTTAATTCGTGGGAGATTGTATCATTCAACGGATAAGTTGATTCATAACGAAAAGAAGACTACTCTTTTATCGTATCCAGTAGGAAGTAAGGTTCCTTGTAAGAAGAATTTAAATGATATAGATTCATATACAGACACAATTACTCGTAAAGGCATGACATTCCGCATTCCTAAAGGTGCAGAGTTGAAGATGTTCTATATGTTAGATAACATTATTTTTATAGAGTATGAGATAGGAGATATTTGGTATTCTATTCAGATTATTCCTTTAGACGTAGATCATCCTGATAATAAAGATATAGAAAATAAAGTACTTGTAGATAAAGAGTATAATTTCTATCATTCTTTACAAACATTTTGGCGTATTTGGGGACCGTTCTATGAACCAAAAGATACTACTTATTCGGCTGTATGGAATAATAATTTACCTGGAATATTAGTGGACTCATACAATCCAGATAAGAAGTCTAAGTTACAATTTGTTGCATATAATGGACGGTATGCTGTGTTTAATCAGCTTGAATATAATCCAAGTACGAGTCCATTTACTCATGAGCAGTTGAGAAATACGATTGAATATTTTGATTCTAATAACAATCCAGAGTTTAAGTCTAAAAAGCATAGATTATTCCCTGATGAGAGGATAATTCGTATATATGAGTACTAGTGCAAGCGTCACATTACTAGATCTGTAATTTGTGTTATACTTTCATATAGAATAATATCGAATTAATAGAAGGCTAGTTGGCACATTGGCTGCGGACTAGAGATTAGAATGAAAGATAAGTTAGTATTACCTATAGAGGAACAATTAAATAGATTTCTGCAACCGAAATGCCTGATCCCAGGTGGTCTAGGCCTATGGGAAATGTATTTCCGCAAGATTTGTACTGCTTGGGGCGAGATTAGTGGTGAAATTCGACCTCAGCATATCATATTTTCTGCTGATAATGGTTGTAATATGGAAGGCTATGTAGGTTATAACTATGAGGTGACACAAAAGCAGTCGCGTAATATGCTCTTGGGTCGTTCGTCGGCCACACAGTTTTGTAACTTTAACAACATTCCTTATGAAGTTGTGGATGTAGGAATTGCCTCAGATGATGGTATCGGAGTGGATCGCAAGGTCGCAAAGGGGACAAAGAATATATTAAACCACCCTGCTATGACTGAGGATGAATTTAATAGTGCCTTTCAAGCTGGCTATGAACGAGTTGAACATTATGTAAAGCAAGGGATAAATCTTTTTTCCTTTGGTGAAATGGGACTTGGTAATACGAC
>CAUHTB010000199.1 GCA_959608595.1 uncultured Veillonella sp.
CCATTCGTTCCACACGCCGTACTTTATCCATAGAATTTCCTTTACCATTCATCATATAACTATTGATTGTACTCATTCAATAAAAGTCATGAGTCATCTCAAATATATTTATTATTTATTATACCATAATTTCCGAATATTCGAGGTTATAAAAACACTATAATTCGGTAAAATAAAAAACTCTCTAGACCTCATATAATACTGTAAAACTAGACCTTATAGACTATTACAATAATATATGAACTAGAGAGCTTTTATTATAAAACGTAAACCTTCACAGTTTGACGACCAAACTGCAATGCTTCAGAACGTGAATCATAAGCTAAATCAATTCTATGACCTTTAATAGCACCACCAACATCGTCAGCTACAGCATAACCATATCCTTCAATGTATAATCTCGTACCTAATGGAATTAATTTTGGATCTACAGATACAATTCCCTTCTTCAAGCGACTACCTGTAGCTGTATAATTTCCATTTCCAGGATCTTGAGCAGAATAAGCACTAGCCTGCATAGTTAACACTCGAGAGTATTTATTCGGCACACCATCATGACTTAATGCTGTACCATGACCACCATATCGAGTCTCCATCTTTTCTAAAGCATTCATTGTTGCAGGGCCAACTCGCCCATCGACAGCGAGTCCCTTTGACTTTTGAAATTTTCGTACGGCCTGTTCTGTGTTATGACCAAAAATGCCATCTACAGAATCATGCAAAAAACCTTGATGTTTTAACATTGTTTGGACCTTACTTACATGGTGCCCCCGTTGTCCCTTATCAATCGTTTTCGCCAATGATACAGAAGATACCATTGTAGTCATACAAACAAGCGTACATGCAATAATTATTTTTTTAACCATATACACCTCACCTTACATTAAGTAGTATACTATACAGTATTAAATAATCTATAAACAATATTGAGATAGTAATACAAAAAATGTATGAATAATGCACTTTATTAACTACATATATATCATAGAAATCTAAGATACCAATGAAACAAAATCTCCATTATGGACTACTTCATCTAAGTAAAATGTAATTTAACATTAGATGTATGGGAGTCAATAATGGAGACTTTACTAATACTATTTAATTTTAGCAGTTATGATACAAACCAATATGGCACTCTTTACGATTAGCACCAACTATACGTAAGTATATATAACCTATAATTGCAGAAATAATAGAGCCGATTAATACCCCACCCTTAGCCATCTCTTGAGCATGACCTGGATCAAAAGCTAAAACGGAAACAAATATACTCATAGTAAAACCAATACCACATACAATGGATGTACCATATATAAATTTCCAGTTAGCTTCTGCTGGCATAGGTACAATACCTAACTTAATCATTCCAAACATAGCACCAAAGATACCGATTTGTTTCCCTAAAATAAGACCTAGGGCAACGCCTAAAACAACTGGATGTGTTAAATCTGCTACACCAAATCCACCAAGACTTACACCGGCATTAAAGAAAGCAAAAATAGGAACAATAACAAAGCTTACCCAGTTAGATAAATAATGTTCCCAATGTTGCATTGGTCTAACATATTTACGACCAATCTTGCCCCGTTCAGGAATTGTCATCGCCAAGATTACGCCTGCCATTGTAGCATGTAAACCAGAACGAAGAATACAGTACCATAAAATGATACCAAGAATGATATAAGATAAAGATCTAACGTAACCAGACCGATTACAATAAATCAATAACCCCGTTACAACTACAGCACCGAATAAATAGAAAAGATTAAGATGTGCTGCGTAGAATATAGCAATAACAATAATGGCAATTAAATCATCAATAACAGCTAAGGCTGTCAAAAATACTTTCATAGAGTTAGGAACTCTTGAGCCTAATGCAGTTATTACACCTATAGCAAAAGCAATATCTGTCGCAGTAGGAATAGCCCATCCATGAATGTAAACTTCACTAAATCCAGCCATAAGATAGTAAATAATAGCAGGTACTAATACACCAAATAATGCAGCAATACCTGGCATGATACGCTTAGCATTCGTATTAAGTTCACCACTTACCAATTCACGTTTTACTTCTAATCCAACAAAGAGGAAAAAAATCGCCATTAATGCATCATTAACCCACTCCATCGTTGTTAATGGACCTAGTTTTAAATTAACCAGAGACATATATTGTGTTGCCAATGGAGAATTCGCTACGATTAATGCAATAAGTGTAGCTCCTAATAAAACGGCAGTAGCCGAACCAGGAGAACGTAAAAGTACAAATATCCGTTCCATATGATTCCTTCCTAATATAATAAGTTCATTATTTGTTCTTAATAGATCTTATTTTGTAAGCCACAATTAAAACTATAGCACCTAATAAACCAGAAATAATAGATCCTATAAAGATACCAATTTTAGACATTTCTTGAGTTACACCAGGTGGAAATGCCAATGTGGCCACAAATAAGCTCATAGTAAAACCAATACCACAAACAATGGCTGTACCATAAACTTCTGGCCATGTTGTATTAGTAGGCATCTTGATAATTTTAGATTTAACCAAAACGAAAACAGCAGAAAAAATACCAAACTGTTTACCTAAAATAAGACCTAATGAAACACCTAGTACAACAGGATGGAATAGGTGATCTGCTGAAACATCAGCAAAGGATACACCAGCATTTAAGAAACTAAATAAAGGAATAATCAAGAAATTAACCCAGTTCTTCAGTTTATCAGCCCATTTAAGCATAGGATATACTGTTTCACCATCAAGTTTACCCGTTGCAGGAATAGTCATAGCTAAGACAACACCTGCAATGGTTGCATGAACACCAGACTTTAATACAAAGTACCAGAGAGCTGCACCTAATACACCATATAATACAGGTCTAACATATCCTTGTTTGTTAGTATACCACAATGCACCTGTAACGATAGCAGCACCAATCAAGTATGGGAAATCAACACCAGCACCA
>CAUHTB010000200.1 GCA_959608595.1 uncultured Veillonella sp.
GACAAAATCGTTCGCCAAACTCCAGCTGACTTCAAAAAATTCGTTGCTGGTACAGAATGTATCCTTTGTGGTTGCTGCGCATCTGAATGTAACAAATTGACTGCACGTCAAGATGACTTCTTAGAACCATATGTATTCACAAAAGCTAACCGTTTCGTATTGGATAGCCGTGATGATGCACCTATGGCTCACATTCAACCTGCATTCGACAACGGTCTTTGGAAATGCGTTCACTGCATGAACTGTATCTCCCGTTGTCCTAAACACTTAAAACCTGCTCAAGATATTTCCAACTTGCGTAAAGAAGCTACAAAAGCTGGTCTTACTAACAGCAAAGGCGTTCGCCATGCAGTTGCTTTCAAAGACGATCTCTACAAAACTGGTCGCTTGAAAGAAGTTTCTATGAGCTTGAAATCTGATGGTGTTGTTGATTCCGCTAAACAAGCATTCTACGCTTTACGTTTGTGGAAACACAGCAAAATCAATCCATTCGAACTTGTAGTACCTCAAAAACCTGTAAATGGTATTGATGGTGTTCGCAGACTTATGAAAGCAGCTGAGGAGGTAAGCAAATAATGAAATACGCATTTTTCCCAGGTTGCGTTCTTGAAAGCGCTGCCAAAGAAGACTACTTAGCAACAGTTGCTGTAGCTAAAAAATTAGGCATCGAGTTGGAAGAGCTTGACGGCTGGACTTGCTGCGGCGCGTCCCACGTTCAAGACATCGCTCCAGAAATTACACTTGCTACAAATGCTCGTAACATTGCATTGGCAGAAGAAAAAGGTTTGAACCTTTTAACTGTATGTAACACTTGTACTTTGATGCTTCGTGAAGCTAAAAACGAATTAGACAATAACGAAAAAGAAAAAGAAGAAGTGAACAAAAAATTAGCTCAAATCGGTAAACAATACCGCGGTACAACTGATATCACTCATTTCTTATGGGTGTTGATCCGTGATTACGGTTTGGACAAATTGAAAGCTAAAGTTGTTAAACCTTTAACTGGTTTACGTGTAGCTGAATACTATGGTTGCCATATTCTTCGTCCTCAAACTGAATTGGGCTTCGAAGATTATCAAATGCCTACATCCTTGGCAGATTTGATTTCTGCTATCGGTGCTACACCAATCGACTTCTCCCGTAAACTTGATTGCTGCGGTTTCCATGCTGTATACCCTGCACATGATTCCGTAATGCAAATGACTGGCTCCATCAACAAAGATGCAGCTACAGAAGGCGCAGATTGCGTAGTAACTCCTTGCCCACTTTGCCAAATGCAACTTGATATGTTCCAAAAAGAAGCAAAAGAGGTTGTTGGCGGTGGCAAAGATATGCCAATCTTGCACATGTCCCAATTAGTGGGTCTTGCTCTTGGCATTTCCCCTGAAGAAATGGGCATGCCTAAACGTCACTTAACTGATACTGCAGCAGTGACTAAATTCGTTGGTTAATTCGTTTGATTTAGACATGACCTCAGTTGGTCCTCGTATTGTCTTAAATCTAAACCTATTATCATAATTACCAGAAGAACCCCCTAGCTTAAGCTAGGGGGTTTTTCTTTTGTGGGTTAAAACCAAGGTAAGTTATTTGAGATTAACATGAAGAGTTTGCCGATAATACAGTGTTTATCTGTATTGGTGAAGTGAATTCTCTTTGATATGAGATGATAATTGTAGTATAATAAATACATTAATTGTATACACTTAAATGAGTAATAGCTAATACGTTATTACTCATAAATTATTTAATACTATATATTCCGAGGAATATAACAATACGAGGGTAAATTGTAATATTAGATTTTTTTTGAAATATATGGCTGAGGGGCACTAGTGTTGTAGGTGTTATACACAGGGAGGCTATAATGAATGATATGTTATTAGAATATATTGATCGCATAATTGATGAAGAGAAAGACCATCGTGTTTTTCCTGTAGAGTTTAATGATAAAACCTATTATGTAAAACAAGATATCGGTAATCACCGCTCTAGTTGGATTAAGCCAGCTCCTAGAGCTTCTTTTGATTATGAGTTTTATAAAATTTCCTTCGTAAATACTCAGTTGCCTGTAGCACCAGTGATTGCTGGTTTTAGAGAGCATTATTTCGTTACAGAAGGGTCTGGTAAAACATTAACTTATTATAGTGAATTGCCAGCCCGACATCCTGATGATGATAGCTTACAAGATATGGTCACTCATATCTTCTATAGTTTTGGTAAAACATTGGGACAACTTCATGACTATGGTTTGTCCCATGGCCGTCCTGCCATGCGAGATATCACCTATGATCCAGATGCTGATAAGGTTACTTTATTAGATTGGGAAAATGGTCGTCGTTGGCCTGAATTTACACCACAAGGTTGGGATTTACTCATCTTTGTGCATAGCTATTTGCGTGAAGATAATCTACCGATTTCTTACCTATACGCTATGATGAATGGCTATAGTTCGGCTCGTACGGCGCGCGATACGGTGTTACATGTAAAAGAAATTTTACGTAAACATGAATATCTCTTTAAATTCTGTCGCTTATTAAACCCGCTACACTTTGTAGATACTGAAGCAGCTGTAAAAGCACATGACTTTATGCTAGCCTTGAAAACTGAATAGTATTTATCTATTGAGCACGGACCTTAATAATGGTTTATAGTACTTTATAGATTTTCATTGCCCTTTATGGGCTTATGGAGACCTTTACGGTTGTTAGTTATATTTGTATAGCTAATGACTTGTAAGGGTCTTTTTCTGTATTTATGACAAGTTTATAGCGTGTATACTCTTGTATTGTTTGTTAGATTTATATAAATACTGTAAGAAGTATAGATTTAGAGCTGTTGTTCTCTGACTTTCACAATGGTTACCGTAATTACTTTAGAGGGGGTTGTCGAAGGAGGACCTCAGGAATATAAGAGGGTGAAAGGAGGTGATACGATGGCTAACATTAAACGCA
>CAUHTB010000201.1 GCA_959608595.1 uncultured Veillonella sp.
AAGGAGCGAATCAAGGTGTACGCAATACGCTTACCAAGGCCAGAATTAATAATACCTCGTGAAAAGAATACGGCTGCTACGATAAGCCACACATTCGCCTCTGCATAGCCACCTAGTGCCTGAACCATAGTAATGGAGTTAGTGGCTACGGCTACAACAATACCAAAAAGAGCCATAATGCCCGTTGGCCAAGGTCGCAAGATAAAGCCCACAATAGTAGCCGTAAAGATAGCTAATAAATGCCAACCTTCCGGCTTGATTGCCTCTGTATGAGGTAAAAACCAAATGACGAGGCCCACTAAAACGGTAAGGGCCGCTCGTGTAAAAGTATTCATAGAACCTCCATTAGGCTTAACAACTTTCCAAAAATTCTTTGATCTTAGGATTTGCTCTTAACGCATCCATTTCTTCAGGGGATAATAATTTTACCTTATCTCGATCTTGATTAACTAAACAAAGGAATCCAATATAATCCCCTTTATTAGCTCGGAATTGATGGATTGTGTTACCGGGAATTTCGATAAAGTCGCCAGATTTTACATCATGAATCTCATCGCCTAATAACAATTGCCCCTTACCACGGAAAATCATAACCATATGAGTATGCTCATGATATTCTAAGGTGGAATAGCCCCCAGGCAAGCATTCAAAATAGCGGAATTGACATGGAATATCATAAGCCCCATCGTATAATACTTGACGTGTTACATCTTTAAAAGGACTACCATCTTGCTTATACACCAAGGTTTCGATACCATCCCACTTAAAATTTTTAGCATCAAACTTACGTATCATCGTATTACCTCTTTAAACAAAAAAGGGCTGCATCGAAACAAGGTTTCAATACAGCTCCATCGGTTCGATTATTTGAAGAGACGTTTCAAAGTGCCTAGTAATCCATGACTATGTTTTTGTACACCGTCTGCAACGCCTGCCACTTCAAAGCCAGTTCGTTCAATGGCTTTTGTAATAACTTCTACAGATGCTTTTGTTGGATCAAAAGAAACAGTAGCAGTCTTTTCTGGCAAATCTACTTCTGCACTTAATACGCCAGGCAAACCTAGAGATGCACCTTCAACTGTTTCTTTACAGTTGTTGCACATCATCCCCGGTACAGTAAATACCTTTGTTACAACGCCATTATCTTCGCCACAACCACAATCTTTGCACATAGTGTTACCTCCTATTAATCGTTAGCTTCTTTATGTTTATCGTCGTTCTTAGCCCCTGCTGTCACATCGATAGTAGTCGCTTTCTTAACGGCTTCTTTCGTTTCATCAACAGCCTTTTTAGGCCCCGAAATAGCATCTTTAAACTCATTGATGCCTTTACCAATAGCTTTACCGACTTCAGGCAATTTACCAGGTCCGAAGATAACTAGAGCAATCACTAATATAACTATTAATTCAGGTGTTCCTATAGACCCCATATGTATCTCCTTTATTTTTACTACTACTTATACTCTTTAGTGTACATCATCATAGGCTGCCTTGTCCACATACCAGATCATGGCTTCTTGTGAAAGCACCGCTCCAGGCAATACACGACCAATGCGTTTTTCCCAAGGTAAATCCTCGTAATCTTCGCGTTGATACAATACCTTTGTCAAAGCAGTTCGCTTACTTTCACCAGTTACGGTAAACCAAATAGCATCGGATTTTGCTAAGAACGAAAAGGTCATAGAAATACGTTCCCATACCTTTCCATCCTCAACGGCTACCACCTCTTGATCTGTGACACGCAATGCATGAGAACCTGCAAATAGACCGGCTGTATGACCATCTTCGCCAAGATCGAGCAATGCCAAATCTAGTCCACTTTTTTTACAAGCCTTGAGAACATTCTTAACCTCTTTCTCGTATTCCGCTGCCGCTTCTATTACAGTTTTAGAATCTGTATTAATTGGCAAGAAATGAGCCGCCCCTTTCGCCTTACACAACAAGTAAGGTTTCACGCGATTGAAGTAATTATCCTCATGAGATTGCGGCAAGAATCGCTCATCAGTCCACACAAAGAATATGCGTTCCCAATTTAGGCGTTCAATATATTCTGGGGAATTAAGCAATTCTAATAAACCATTAATAACAGTCCCGCCCGTAATACCAACAACACACGTTTCAGTGCGATTGATTTCCTCGTTGGTAAAAGCAATAAAATCCTCTGCCAATGCTTGAACTACATCGCTAGGGCTGTCATAACATTTAATTGTATCTTGAGCCATGTAATAATGACCTCCTAAAACTATTTCAATAGTTCTATTATATACACTTTTTCTGTGTAATGAAAGCAAAACCGATGTAACTCAATAGTTGGAGCCACATCGGTTCTAATTATATTTGTATTTTCTTATGAATTACAGGAAATTCCATTCCGTATATTCATAAATCAATATTATTGTTGACCAAATTTAGGACGGCGACGCTCTGTGAAAGCACGTACACCTTCTTTAAAGTCCTCTGAAAGACCTAATGCACATTGGTTTTCTACTTCAAACTTCTTGTACTCTTCCCACCCCGCTAAGAAGCTATTCCACATCATTTCCTTCATAACGCGGTAAGATTGTGCAGGCCCTTTTGCCAACTTCTCAACAAGGCGTCTTGTAGCAGTCTCTAAATCTTCTAATTCACAAACCTTATACACAAAGCCAAGTTCCTTACCCTTTTCAGCAGATACGGCTTCACCGGTCATGACAATATGCATAGCACGGTTCATACCAATAGAACGCGTCAACAAGAATAAACCGCCTGCATCAGGAGCAAGGCCAACATTTACAAAGGCTTGAATAAAGCGTACGTTATTAGCAGCTACAACAAAATCTGCCGCCAAAGCCATATTGAAGGCAGCACCTGCCGCAGCCCCTTGAAGGCTCATGATAACAGGTTTTGGTAACTTCTTCATAGCCATAGAAATCTCAGCTACTAGCTCAACGATCTCAAATAAA
>CAUHTB010000202.1 GCA_959608595.1 uncultured Veillonella sp.
ACCGCTAAGTAAATTCAGTTCGTGCTGTGATGGGCTTGAATGTGAATTTACCGTTGTTATTCTTATTACGAATTAAATAATAACACCTATGAACTCAAAATGAAAGTACTTTATTGGCGGACAAGCATTATTACACGAATTGAATAAATTATAGTTAATTTATCATCTAAAACGAACAGAACTCATTTTAACAATGACAAAGTATATTTTTACCCCATTTTATTCTGTGTATAGATGTGATTTTTACTATCTATCATGGTTATAGTGTCGTACTACAAGACTATTGTTTTCGCACAGTCCACTGTATACGCACACAAATTTACGCCATTTTAATAGTAATTTATCAATTAGAATGACTCTTTTTCTAGGTATCATCTATCATATAAATAAAAAATCGACATACACATAAGCTTAAAGGTTAATATAAAGCGCTTTAATATAAGACTTATATGTATATCGATCTTAAAATTTTAATATCACAAGTAACGATTACTCTAAATGTTACTCTTGTACAGGATGTGGCCCTAAATCAAAACATTAGACTTACTAAAGCAGTTATGCTTGCACAGATTCAACAATTGCTTTCCACTGAGCAATTTGTTTTTCTTCTCCGGCGATAACAGCTTTACCATTGTTCCGTTGTCTTTCCACACATTCTGGAGCAGTACCAGAATAGTTATTACGGCCAGCTATGCAAGCTTCGATGGAAATAGCATCAAGGATATCTGCATCAAAATGGTCGGATATAGCTTTGAAATCCTCAACGGATAAATCAAGCAATACGCAACCTTTTTCAATGCAATGATGTACAGCATTACCTACGATTTCATGAGCTTCACGGAATGGAACTCCTTTTTTCGCAAGGTAATCGGCCATATCTGTAGCATTAGAGAAGTCATCATCGAGGACAGCTTTCATATGCGCCCCATTAACCTTCATACCGCGAATCATAGCTGCATTAATGGACAATGCAAAGTGCACTGTATCGATAGCATCAAAAATGCCCTCTTTATCCTCTTGCATATCTTTATTATAGGTAAGTGGCAAGCCTTTTAATGTAGTTAATAAACCTAACAAGTGGCCATAGGTGCGACCTGTTTTACCACGAACAAGTTCACATACGTCAGGATTTTTCTTTTGTGGCATAATGCTAGAGCCTGTGCAATGCGCATCATCGAGTTCAATGAAGTTAAACTCATTGGTAGACCACAAAATCAATTCTTCGCTAAGACGGCTCAAGTGCATCATCACAAGAGATGCAAAAGACAAGAATTCAACTACATAGTCACGGTCGGATACGGCATCCATACTATTTTCGTAAATACGAGAGAAGCCGAGTAGCTTTTGCGTATAGGTTTGATCAATACCGTATGTAGAACCAGCTAAGGCCCCTGCACCAAGTGGCATGATATCTGCATGTTTGAAGACCATCAACAAACGGTCAAAATCGCGTTCTAGCATAGAGAAGTACGCCATCATATGATGACCAAATAATACAGGCTGTGCCCGTTGTAAATGCGTATAGCCAGGCATGATAACATCGCTGTATTTTTCAGCTGTTTCGATGAGGGCTTTTTGCATATCTACGATAAGCTCGCCCATTTCTACTACGGCTTTACGTATGTACATGTGCAAATCTACTGCACATTGGTCATTACGGCTACGGCCCGTATGTAAGCGGCCACCTGCTTCACCGATATCATCTGTTAAGCGTTTTTCAATATTCATATGAATATCTTCAAGTGCTACGGAGAATGGGAACTCCCCTTTATCGATTTGACCTTTAATCTTTGTTAAGCCCTCAACAATAGCATCTCGATCTGCGTCGGAGATAATATTTTGTTTTGCCAGCATTGTAGCATGTGCTTTACTACCTGCAATATCTTCGGCGTACATCCGCGCATCAAAAGCGATAGAGGATGTAAAATCCTCTACCGCTTTATCAGTGCCTTTTGTGAAACGCCCGCCCCACAATTTAGCCATTATTTACCTGCCTTTTCTTTCATTAATGCATTAATTTTAAGAGGTAAACCGAACAAGTTGATGAAGCCAGCCGCATCAGCTTGGTTGTATACATCATCTTCTTCGAATGTTACGAAATCTTCGCTGTACAAGGAGTATGGAGAAGTTGCACCAGCAGAGATAATGTTGCCTTTGTACAATTTAAGTTTTACTTCACCAGTTACAGTTTTTTGAGTTTCATCAACGAATGCTTGCAAAGCGTTCATCAACGGTGCGAACCACATGCCATCGTATACAAGTTCAGCGTATTTGTTAGCAATAAGTTCTTTGTAGTGGTATGTAGCTCTGTCGAGGCAAAGGTATTCAAGTTCTCTGTGAGCATACATGATAATGGATCCACCTGGGTTTTCATAAACGCCACGGGATTTCATGCCTACTAATCTATTTTCAACGATATCTACAACGCCTACGCCATAGTGTGCACCGATTTCGTTGAGTTTTTCTAACAATTGTAATGGAGTACCTTCTTGTCCATC
Organism: uncultured Veillonella sp.; assembly: GCA_959608595.1. Taxonomy (GTDB): domain Bacteria; phylum Bacillota; class Negativicutes; order Veillonellales; family Veillonellaceae; genus Veillonella. The sequence goes on from CAUHTB010000202.1 coordinate 2,499, forward strand.
TACTGCTACAGGTACGCCATCTTTGAAGGATACAGTTACATAACCAGCTTCATCTGGAGCTTGTTCAGGAGTATGTGTTACCAAGTACACATCATCTTTAGGAGCATTTGCTGGATTTTCAAGATCGCCGCCTTCATGGGACAAATGCCATACGTTTTGGTCCATGGAATATGGATGGGATTTTGTAGCCACAACTGGAATGTCGTGTTTAGCAGCGTATTCCATGCAGTCTGTTCTAGATTTCAAATCCCATTCTCTCCAAGGAGCGATGATTTTCATATTAGGAGCCAATGCTTTGATAGCAAGTTCGAAACGAACTTGGTCATTACCTTTACCAGTTGCACCGTGAGCGATAGCATCAGCGCCCTCTTTTTTAGCAATATCTACAAGGATTTTACCAATTAAAGGTCTAGCGAAGGATGTACCTAATA
>CAUHTB010000203.1 GCA_959608595.1 uncultured Veillonella sp.
AGGATGTGGGCTCATAGTTTCACCTACAGTGATAACGGATTTAGGATTCATTTCACGAGTAATACCTTTTTCACGTAAACGTTTAGTACGTTCAGAAGCGATTTCTTCATTAATTGCTGTCAACGGAGTTACACCACTGTTCATAAGGTTTACATATGGTTGGAAGAGGATAGACGCTTGAGGACCTGTTACGTGCATACCAAGGATATAATTAGTATCTTTGTCTACCACGATTTTAACAAAGCCGTCATTTACATCGCCAGGGTTGATACCCATTGCATAGCCTTTAGCTGTGGAGGAGTAGTAGTTTTTGCCTACACCTACATTATAACCAGCTTTGATAGCTTCTGCTTCAGTAAGACCTACGCTACCAATTTCAGGGTAGGAGAAGGTAACCTTTGGCAATGTATCATAACGTGCCCAACGGAAATCTTCTTCGTTTTTAGCAAAGTATAGATTGTGGGCAATAATATCAGCTTCATAGTTCGCACGATGACGAAATGCTGGTTCACCATTTACATCGCCTAAGGCATAGATGCCATCAACAGATGTTTCGAGGAACTCGTTTGTTTTAATCCAGCCCTTTGGCCATGTTTCAATACCTGTATTTTCGAGGTGGAGCTCTTCTACAGCAGGACGAATGCCAGCTGCTACGAGGATTTCTTCTACCTTAGTTTCTGTAACTTCACCAGTGCTACGATCTTTAGTGACTACAACTTTAAGACCATCTTCTTGACGGATTTCAACAGTGTCTTGGTTTAAGATTACATTAATACCACGAGCCCTGTAGTTTTGAAGAAGATGTTCGGACATCTCTTCGTCTTCTTTAGGTACAAGGCGCACATTATGTTGAATGATGGTAACTTCAGTACCAGCTGCATCAAATACGTGACCGAATTCTACGCCGATAGGGCCTGCACCAAGTACTGCAAGCGATTTATACGGTTGTTTCGGGAACTTATCGCCAAATAAACTTTCACTAGAAAGGAAGCCTGCTTCTTTTAGACCAGGTACATTTGGTATGTTGCTATAACCACCAGTACCTAGAATAATTGTTGGAGCTGTGATTTCTACGATACCAGAGCCATCGTTAAGGTGGATATTCATAACCTTATCGGACACAAAACTTGCAGCACCGCGATATACATCTACGTTGTCATAAGAGTTATAGTAATCATAGATGCCTGCAGACTTGTCAATCATATGCCATGTACGTTTAGCTACAGTGTCCCAATCCATAGTTGCATCGCCAACATTGACGCCTATTTTTTTGAACTCTTCTACCTCTTGAATGGCATTAGCTGCTGTAACCATTACTTTCGTAGGAATACAACCGCGATTTAGGCATGTGCCACCGAATTTACCTTTTTCTATGATGGCCACTTTAAGGCCTTTTTTTAGCGCAGCGTCAGCTACGATGGTTGCACCACCTGTACCAACCACAATAATATCGTATTGTTTCATGTTGATTCCTTTCTATTGCTATCTGTTAATAGTTATTATTAACTCCATTATAACACTATATTGAAGAAAATCAATATAGGTGATTGTAATTAATATAAACGTATATGATTAATATTGATACCTATGTTGATTTATAAAGTATGTTCTTTATATTATACAATGAATATATTTATAAGTCGTATAGTAATCTAGTAATTATGGACCTTTTAATACAAAAAAAACGGTCCCGAAGGACCGTCTTTGGTATGATTGTAAAATTATATTTAATTCCAGTTTTCGTGATAGCCACGTTTCGCATAATCTGCAGTAGCAGTGAAGAGAATATCTGTACTGGAGTTAAGTGCTGTTTCAGTGGAGTCTTGTAAAACGCCAATGATGAAGCCTACACCTACAACTTGCATTGCGATGTCATTGGAGATACCAAATAGAGAACAAGCAAGAGGAATTAGAAGTAGGGAACCACCAGCAACGCCAGAAGCACCACAAGCACCGATAGTAGCAATAACAGATAAGAGAATTGCTGTAGGGATATCTACAACGATTCCAAGTGTATGGGCAGCAGCTAATGTCATGATTGTAATTGTGATCGCTGCACCACCCATATTGATTGTTGCACCCAATGGAATGGATACGGAATACATATCAGGGTTAAGTTTTAAACGTTTCGCTAAATCGAGGTTAACAGGGATGTTTGCAGCAGAGCTACGAGTAAAGAACGCATAGATTGCAGATTCACGTAAACATTTGAAAACCAATGGATATGGATTACGGCGAAGATATACAAAAGATAGAAGTGGGTTTACTACTAATGCTACGAAAATCATAGAACCAAGTAGTAATACGAGTAATTGGAAATAACCAATCAAAGCTTCGATACCGTTAGTAGCGATAGAATCAGCTACAAGACCCATAATACCAAGAGGAGCAAAGCGGATAATCCAACCTACTACAGTTGTAATAGCTTGAGCGATAGACTCCATTATTTCTTTAGTATTCATTGGTGCATGGCGTAAAGCGCCACCGATGATAAGTGCCCAACCTAAAATGCCGATATAGTTAGCCGTCATTAAGGCTTTCACAGGGTTATCAACAATATTTTTTAAAAGTGTTTTCATTACCTCTACGATACCTTGTGGTGGAGCTGCATCAGCTGCACTAGCTGCAAGGTGTAAAGTAGTAGGGAACATAAAGCTTACGACTACAGCAAGCGCTGCAGAAAGGAATGTACCTAATAAATATAATGTGATTACAGAGCCCATACCTGTTTTTTGACCAGAACGGTGTTTACTGATGGCTGCAATTACAAGGAAGAATACGAGGATTGGTGCAATCCCTTTTAAAGCACCAACGAAGAGAACGCCTAATAAAGCTAATTCATTTGCCACATCTGGCACATATAGAGCTGTCAAAATACCAATAATCAAACCTATGATAATTTGTTGGATTAGACTGACTCTATTGA
>CAUHTB010000204.1 GCA_959608595.1 uncultured Veillonella sp.
CCATTTTCATTTCTTCTTTTGTGTAATCATTGTCCAAGAATACATCAATTTGTGGCAATAAGTTAAATGCTACAGGATAATGTTTAGGGGCAGATCCTGTTGGCAATAAGTTTGCAGTCATTTCTTCGCCAGCAGTATATTGTTTTACTTGGTTTTCAAGTTCTTCAATACCCTCTTTACCAGCACCTGATACTGCTTGATATGTACTTACAACGATGCGTTTAATTGGAGAAATATCATGTAGTGGTTTTAAACCTAAGCTCATAATAATAGTAGAGCAATTTGGGTTAGCAATAATACCTTTATGTTTTAAGATATCTTCTGGATTTACTTCTGGTACAACAAGAGGTACTTCAGGATCCATACGGAATGCACTAGAGTTATCAATAACGATAGCGCCTCTTTTAGCTGCTTCTGGTGCTAATGTTTTAGAAATAGAACCACCTGCAAATAGAGCGATATCAATATTTTCAAAAGATTCAGGTTTAGCTTCCTCTACTACATATGTTTTACCATTTACAGTCAGCTCCGTACCAGCAGAACGAGCAGAAGCCAATAATTTTAAGTTTTCATAAGGGAAATTACGTTCTTCGATTAGTGAAATAAATTCAGCACCTACTGCACCAGTAGCACCAAGAATTGCAACATTAGGTTTTTTCATTACTATATCTCCTTGCTCTTATATTATAAATAATGCTCTAAGCCGTATGTTAAACCAGTTTTAGTACTAATTTTTTTACATGCTAATACTACGCCTGGCATAAAGGAAAGACGACTTAAACTATCGTGACGAATCGTTAACGTTTCATCATAGCCACCAAATAGTACTTCTTGGTGAGCTACGTAACCAGGTAAGCGAACACTGTGGATGGTTACGTCATCAACCTTAGCGCCACGAGCACCTGGTAAACTTTCACGCGTTAAATCCTCTGCTGCAGTTGCATTCGCAGCTTGTTTAGCTTCGTTAATTAATTTAGCTGTTAAAATAGATGTACCGGATGGAGCATCATATTTATGGTTATGATGTAATTCAATAATTTCTACATTAGGGAAATATGGAGCCAATTCAGCAGAAACCTTCATCATCATAACTGCACCAAGAGAGAAATTAGGTGCTACAAGGCAATTGGCATTATTCTTACGACCAATAGCATCTAATTCGTCGCGTTGTTCCGCTGTTAAACCAGTAGTACCAATAACTACATGAATTCCTGCAGATAACATCTTTTTAGCATTTTCATAGATGACAGCAGGATTTGTAAAATCCACAATCACATCAGGTTTATTTGTATCAAGTACCTCATCGATGGAGGCATTCATTGAAATACCTAATTGTTCGATGCCCGCTACGGTGCCTACATCTTGACCTGCCTTTGTAGGATCGATACCACCTACTAATGTTAATTCAGGATCATTATGTACTGCTTTGACTACTTCGCGGCCCATTTTACCGCCAGCGCCATTTACCATTACTCGAATCATATATACCTCCAAAAAAGCCAGTGGATGCATCCACTGGCCTTATAGTTTATATAGCTTATAACTTTTACTAAAAGCTCAATGATAGCACTCCACCAATTCAAATTGATGACAGTCATCTATCTATTAAATAGACAACCAGAACGATGAGTCGCAATCATCGAACTTCGGCAAGCATCCCTTTTATCATGGATCAATGCATGCCTACTCCTCATGATTACTCTTTATACTCGCACCTCTATCAACATATTCACTTAATACTATTAGTATAAGTAATTATGCGATTTTAGTCAATTAAAATGGTCAATTAGTTCTTTAGCTGCAGCTAATGCAGTGGAAGACATGCCTCGACCAGACATCATAGAAGCAATTTGTGTATCTCGTTCCTCTTCATTAAGTACCGACAATGTTGAGATTGTACGATCATCTTGCTCGATTTTAGATAGATGATAGTGTTGTTTCGCAATACTTGCAGTTTGAGGCAAATGAGTAATACAAAATACTTGATTTGTTCTAGATAAATTAAGTATTTTTTCTGCCACCTTAAGTGCTATATCACCACTGATACCAACGTCAATTTCGTCAAATACCATCGTTTTAAAAGCGTCACTACGGAATACTGATTTAAAGGCTAATGCAATGCGAGCTAACTCACCGCCAGATGCTACTTTATGTAGAGGTAATAACTGTTCCCCTTTATTCGCAGAGAATAGCATTTCAATAGACTTTGCACCTAATGAGGATAACTCAGTCCCCTCTTCAATATGAAATTGAATATCCCCTTTGGGCATCCCTAGATCCACTAATTCTTGATGTAAGGCCGTAGCAATATCTTTTGCATTTTTTTGACGTACCTCGTGTAAAACTGTTAACGCTTCTTCTGCTACCTTTTTTGCTTCTTCAAGACGAGTTTCTAATTCATCTTGAGCAAATACAAGGTCTTCTAGTTCTTCTAAACGAGATTGCGCCTTTTCTTCGTATGCTAGAATATCTTCTACGGTTTCACCATATTTTTTCTTTAAGCTATAAATTGTGGTATCTCTGTCTTGGCAATATTTATAACGCTCTTCATCGTAGCTGATAGTATCCCTGTAACGATCTAAAGATTGTGCAGCTTCTTCTAGTTGGAAATAAGCAGAGTCCACCATTTCTGAGACTTCTTTTAACTCGCTGTCATATTTTACTAGATCATTAACCTCTACCTTAATCGAGTTAATCGTATCAAGTAATGGTTGACGTCCATTATAAAAGGCATCATAACAAGAACCTAATACCTTATCAATATGTTCAAAACTATCTAGACGCTTAAGTTCTTCCGCAATAGAAATATCCTCACCAATGCTTAACCCAGCATCTTCGATTTCGTCGATTTGATATCTTAACATATCGAGCTCTCGAGCGCGCTCAGACATATTTTCTTGTAAATGATCTACATCTTGTTTTGCTT
>CAUHTB010000205.1 GCA_959608595.1 uncultured Veillonella sp.
ACAAAAGAACGATGCAATACAAAGAAACATAGTTTAGCATTATTAACTCAACAATTAGAATCTCTTAATCCATTACAAATGATGGTAAAAGGGTTTGCAAAGGTTGAACATAATGATAAACCTATAACGTCTGTTACTCAATTACATCCAAAGGATGATATACGAGTTACACTTGCTGATGGTTATGTGAATGCTACGGTAAAGGAGGCGCATAAAGATGGCCGCATCACTAAAAAGTTATGAAAAAAAATATAAAGCCTTAGAGGATATTGTGAAACAATTAGACGATGGTGATATGACCATCTCTGAACTCTTAACTCAATATAAAAAGGGCTTAACATTAGTAAAAGAATGTGCAGAAATGCTCGATTCGGTTGAAAATGAAGTTCAACAAATTATCGAAGAAGTCCGCATCAGCGAATAAGGAGATTCTATGTTCAAAGATTATTTAGGGTCTAGCAAACAACATATTGAACAATGGTTAGGTGAGGTCTTAAGTAGCCCAAATCAAGAATTTAAACCTCTTTATGAATCCATGAGTTATAGCTTAATGCAAGGCGGCAAGCGAATCCGACCAATCTTATCTAAAGCTGTATTAGAAATGCTTCATAAAGAGCCAGCTGATTATAAGGAATTTCTATGCGCCATGGAGTGTATCCATACATATTCCTTAGTACATGATGATTTACCAGCTATGGATAATGATGATTATCGCAGAGGTAATTTAACAAATCATAAAGTTTATGGTGAAGGTATGGCGATTCTAGCTGGTGATGGTTTATTAACTTATGCTTTTCAGCTAATGACTGAGAATAAAACTGCTACGCCTCAGCAAAAAATAGATGCTATTAAATGTGTAGCTACTGCAGCAGGCCCGGAAGGCATGGTCGGTGGTCAAGCCTTCGATATGCTCAGTGAAAATAAGCATATCCCACTAGAAGAGTTAAAGGTTTTGCACAGTGGAAAAACGGGTGCATTATTTAATGCATCAGTAGAATTAGGCCTTATTTTAGGCAATGCAGATACGACTACTCGAAAAGCGCTTATGGAATATGCTAATTGTTTAGGATTGTTATTCCAAATTACTGATGATATTCTAGATGTAACTGGAACAATTGAAGAATTAGGAAAGACTCCTGGTAGTGATATTCGACAACATAAATCGACGTATGTATCTTTCCTTGGTTTAGAAGGAGCCAAAGAGCAAGCCCTATTAGTTGGCAAACAAGCTCACGATGCATTAAACTCTGTTTCTTATGATACATCTATATTATCTGCTCTAATTGATTATCTTTTAGAACGAACTAATTAATTGGTATTACCTGAAGAAGGTATAAATAATGATTGATATATTACCACAAATAGCACACAACTACATAGCACAAGCTGCATTTTGGGGATGGTTTACTGCGCAGGCTATCAAATTTGTATGGCAACTAGTTCGGCATGGTAAATTTCGTCCAGAACGCCTTGTAGGCTCTGGGGGATTTCCCAGTTCCCATACATCCTTTGTAATCGCTACAACTACGGCTATATATCTAAAAAGTGGGGCTTCGGATCTATTTATTCTATCCTTAGTATTTTCTATTGTAGTTATGTATGATGCATCTGGGGTGCGATTAGAAGCTGGGCGTCAAGCTCAAATTCTAAATCAAATTGTAGATTATTTTACAAAGAAAAACATACCTGTTGTCATTACTCGTAAAGAGGCCTTAAAAGAATTATTAGGACATACCCCAATAGAGGTTTTTGGAGGATTAATCCTCGGTATTCTTGTTGCATGTGTTCAATTTTATTATATTTACAATGGTGTTATATGAGCAGTAAAGAACGTTTAGACATACTCCTCGTTAACCGAGGACTTTTTGAAAGTAGAGAAAAGGCAAAAGCTGCCATAATGGCTGGCCAAATCTTCATGGATACTACGCGTATTGATAAAGCAGGTACAAAAATTCCTGTAGATGCCAATATTGTAGTAAAGGGTAATACGTTGCCTTATGTTAGTCGCGGTGGATTAAAGTTAGAAAAAGCTATTCAAACATATCCTATCAACTTACAGGATGCTCTTATGGTTGATATAGGTGCTAGCACAGGTGGTTTTACAGATTGCGCCCTACAAAATGGTGCATCTAAAGTCTTTGCCATTGACGTAGGCTATAATCAATTGGCTTGGAAATTGCGTCAAGATCCGCGTGTGATTAATATGGAAAAGCAAAATATCCGTACTGTTACACCTGAGCAACTTGGTGAACTTGTGGACTTTATTTCTATTGATGTAGCATTTATTTCTTTGGACAAGGTTCTGCCAGTTGCGACTACCTTATTAAAGGATACAGGAGCTCTTGTTGCTTTGATTAAGCCTCAATTTGAGGCAGGAAAAGAGAATGTAGGTAAAGGCGGTATTGTGCGCGATCCTGAAATCCATAAAGAAGTTTTACATCGTATCTTACACGTTGCTCATGATTGTGGATTATATATTCACGGCTTAACGTTCTCACCAATTAAAGGCATGGAAGGTAATATTGAGTTTTTAGGTTATTTTAAAAAGTACAAAGAAGGGGCTTTAGCTATTGATGATGCATTAATTGATACAGTAGTTGCAGAAGCCCATTCATTATAGGAGATTACTATGCGTATCGGATTCTTCCCAAACATGGGGAAAAGCAATATTATGGCAGTTCTAAAAATGGCTGCACATATTTGTAAAGATGAAGGTATCGAAGTATTTTTGCCAGATGATCTCGAATCAGATGCACCTGCACGAGTACTTAAGATTCCTGAAACTCATATTTTAAGTCGTCCAGAAATCTTCAAACAAATAGATATTGCCTTTAGTTTTGGTGGTGATGGTACCATCATCCATTTGGCAAGACAAATTTACCCATATAATGTACCTGTTTGTGGTATTAA
>CAUHTB010000206.1 GCA_959608595.1 uncultured Veillonella sp.
TGTTAAAAGTAATTTTGATAAGTGGAGATATAAGCTGATTTAGAGATATTACCAGTTAAAAGTAATTCTGATAAGCAGAGATATAAGCTGATTTAGAGATATTACCAGTTAAAAGTAATTTTGCTAAGTGGAGATATAAGCTGATTTAGAGATACTATCAGTTAAAAGTAATTCTACTAAGCGGAGATATAAGCTGACTTAGAGATACTACCAGTTAAAAATAAATATTTTTAACTGGTAGTATCTGAAAAATAGGTTATGTATGGAAAATTTGTAAAATGGTAAAGGAGTGAGTCTATTGGCGCGATTACGATTACGTGAGGTTAGTGAGAGTGAAGAAGGTTTTAATCGATTAGAGCGAGCTATGCGATACGGTAAACGGTTAAAGTTAGCCAAAAGAGTTCCTAGAGATGTATTTATGCCAGAGGATAAGAAGTTATGGTTTTTATTTGAGCGTATATATACGGTGATTCATGATAAGGAAGTAGCTGTATTAAGACGTTTTGGGTTGACACCGATGCAATATAATGTGTTGGAGTTTGTCTATGTTTCGTCGTGTAAACCAACATTAGGCTTTATAGTGGATGAGTTACGAGTGTCGTATGGAAATTTATTTGCAGTTGTAAAAAATTTAACAAAGAAAGGTTTATTGACTTGTAGTGTGTGTTCAATTGATAGACGATCTAAAAGTCTTGCTTTAACTTATGAAGGAAAGCTTTTATTTGAAGAAGTACAAGTTGTGCATGATAAAGTATTAGGTAATATGTTTTCAGCTATGTGCAAAAATAAGAAGAGTGATATTAAATCTGATCTAACATTTATACTTAGACATTTTAGTCCAGAAAAAATAGAGTAAGAAATAGAGTAAGTATTGAAGTAAGCGATAGAGTGAGTGAGCATAATAGATAAAGTGGGGATATGGAGTAAGTTAACCAGTTAAAACAAAAATCCTACAATTTTTGTTAATAAGAAATTGCAGGATTTTGATGTTTTGTTAGTTAGTTTTAAGCTATACCAATCCAGTGCCAATATGTAAGGGCAAATACGAGCATCATTACATAGCCAATAATAGTCAATGGAATGCCTGTAGTCATAAATGTTTTTACGTCGAAAGTATCTGTACCGTAAGCTACCATACCTTGTGGTGAGTTTACTGGTAATACTAGACCGAAGCAGATCGCATATTGCATAAGCATGGTTACGCCGATTGGGTTAAGACCTTCTGCGTTATGTCCAACTACAATAGAAATTACAATAGGAATCATGGCAGAGGAGAGAGCTGTAGCAGATGCAAAGCCTAGGTGGATAACAATGAGGAAGGCCGCCATTACGGCAATTAATATAAATACGCTGGCGCTTTCAAGGGAGAAGGCGTTTACGAATACTTGAGCAAGCCAAGTGGCTGCCTTTGTTTTCAGTAATACAGAGCCAAGACCGATACCAGCACCAAACATAACGATGGAACCCCAGTCGATGTTCGGCTGTGCAAATTTCCAATCCATAATGCCAATCTTAGGGAAGAAGAACAATGCGATAGCTACAATTGTTGTAGTTGTTGTATCGATAGAATGTAGCTTGCCACCAGTAGCCCATAATGCGAGAAGACCGATAGAGATACATAACAGTTTCTTTTCATCCATGCTCATAGGACCGATTTCTTGGCGCATTTTAGCAAGCTGTACATCGCCACCTACAAGTTCTTTGAACTCTGGCTTAATTAATGCTTGTGTTAAGAAATAGGCGATGATAACCATAATGATGGAGAATGGAGCCGCTGCTGTGAGCCAATCTATCCAGCTAATAGATGTATTCATCTGTGTTTGCATAAAACCTACTGCTACAAGATTTTGAGCTGCAGCTGTTTGAATCATAATATTCCAGAACGTATCAGCTTGTACGGCACCTACCATGAGTAGAGCTGCTACGCGGCTTTTACGTTCAATACCTAAGTTTTCAACAATACCGATGATAATCGGTGCTAAGCAGGCAATACGCGCTGTTGCACTTGGTACGAAGAAGGCGAGGATAAGGCCTGTAATAATAACACCTAAATAAATACGGCTAACCTTAGTACCAACGCTAGATAGTACTAACATGGCGATACGACGATCGAGACCCGTTTTACGCATAGCTACAGAGATAAACATAGCAGCACCTACAAGAATCATGGCTGGTGAAGAATAACCAGAAATGATAAGCTTCAAGGCATTGGCTGTGCCCATCGCCTTAGCAGGGGCTTCGGGATTTGGTGAGAATCCTAATAGTAAAGCGGTAAGTGCAGTAATCATGGTAGCACTTACTGGATAGGAAACAGCTGATGTCATCCACAAGATAATGGCAAAGGCTAGTACACCGATCATACGATGACCACCTGTAGATAATGTTTCTGGTGTAGGTAATAATAAAATGCCACCTAGAACAATGAAAGATAAAATAAGTCCAATATTTTGAGCAGTTGTACGCGCCTTTTGAGAAGGAGCAGGGGTTGTTACACTCATAATAAAACTCCTTTCAATTTGTGTAATACCTATTACTGTATAATAATAAATAAGGTAAACTATATAAGCTAGACTATCCTATAAAGTACACTATCCTATAATGTACACTATCCTATAATGTACACGATTCTATAAAGTACACTATATAAGCTAGACTATTCTATAAATATTATTGTATCGTATTTTCTATAGAATTAGTTGTATAATTTATAAGAATATTGTATACATAAAGAGAGATAGGTGTCAGTAAGTATACCTATATACAGAACTTATAATGTCTGTTATACTATAAGAGTTGTAATAACAAATTCATTGTTAAAAGCTCAATATTTTTTGTTGACTTTCACCAGTCAATTTGTTATTATAATTAAGTAATTTATGAAGCAGAGGCCATCCGCCACTCACCT
>CAUHTB010000207.1 GCA_959608595.1 uncultured Veillonella sp.
AGAAGCTAAGATGCGTGGCTATAAACAAGGTCGTTTTAGCTTTAACGTAAAAGGTGGCCGCTGTGAAGCTTGTCGTGGTGACGGTATCATTAAAATTGAAATGCACTTCTTACCAGATGTGTACGTACCTTGTGAGGTTTGTAAGGGGGCTCGATATAATCGAGAAACCTTAGAGGTTAAATACAAAGGCAAATCCATTGCTGATGTACTAGATATGACCGTAGACGATGCGGTAGAATTCTTTAGTGCTATCCCAAAAATTTATCGTAAAATGGTGACCTTACAAGAGGTAGGTCTTGGCTATATTCGTTTGGGTCAAGCCGCAACAACCTTATCTGGTGGTGAAGCACAACGCGTTAAATTAGCTACTGAATTAGCTCGTCGCAGTACAGGTAAAACACTATATATCCTAGATGAACCGACTACAGGTCTTCACGCCGAGGATATTCGCAAGTTATTACACGTATTGCAACAACTCGTAGAGGGTGGCGATACAGTTGTAGTTATCGAGCATAATTTAGATGTCATTAAGATGGCAGACCACATCATAGACCTCGGGCCTGAAGGCGGTAATCGCGGTGGCACTATCGTAGCTACAGGTACGCCTGAGGAAATCGTTAAGGTGAAAGAAAGCTATACGGGCAAATTCTTAGGTCCTGTATTAGAACAGACTAAGAAATTTATGAAAGCAGCGAAAAATAAGAAATAAAATATCTAAAAATCTACGAGGAAAGGAGGACATATGCCATCTGAAGAATTACTAGAGAAGGTCAGTCATTTGCCGACCACACCGGGCGTGTATTTATGGCGTGATCAATATAACCGCATCATCTATGTAGGTAAGGCCATTAACTTGCGCAATCGTGTGCGTTCTTATGTACGCAATGATGCCAATCGGGCTCCTAAGGTTGCGGCCATGATGAAGCGAGCCGTCGATGTAGAAATCATTCAAACTAAGACGGAAATGGAAGCGCTCATCTTAGAGAATACGCTTATTAAGGAGCATGAGCCTAAATACAATATTAGGCTTCGCGATGATAAAACGTATCCGTACGTAAAAATCTCAGTACAAGAGGACTATCCACGTGTATATATGACGCGCCGTCTTGAACGAGATGGGGCCAAGTACTTTGGACCTTTTACAGATGTAACATCAGTTCATGTTGTACTAAAATTGATTCGTCAGTATTATCCTTTGCGTACGTGTAAATCTATGAAGGTAGAGAGACCGTGTTTACAGTACCACATGCATTACTGTGAAGCGCCGTGCTTTAATAAGATTTCTGTACCAGATTACCGGAAGTATATTGATGAAATTGTAGAACTCTTTGAAGGTAAGCCTATACCATTGCTTAAAGAAATCAAAGAAAAGATGGAATTAGCTGCAGAGGACTTACGCTTCGAAGATGCAGCACGGTATCGAGATCAGTTATCTAGTATTGAAAAGATACAAGAAAAGCAACGGATGGTTACGCAGCGAGGAGACCTAGATGTGTTAGGTCTTGCAGTAGATACATCCATGGCCTGTGTACAATTACTGTTTATTCGCGGTGGTCGATTACTAGGTCGTGAAAACTACTTTGTGCAACACGATGGCGATAGTGCTGAAACTATAATGACGGACTTTATCAAGCAGTACTATGGGGATACGAACTTTATTCCTAAAGAGTTATTACTCCCTATGGATAGTACTGATAGAGACTTGTTACGTGAATGGTTTACGCAGCTTAAAGGCCAGAATGTAGACGTATCTGTACCACAACGGGGGTACAAGATGGATATGATCAAGATGGCCCATGAGAATGCGAAAACCTTCCTAGAAGAGCGCCGTCGTCAGTGGCAACACCAAATCGATAAAACCGGTGGAGCCGTTAAGAAATTAGCGGAAGTATTGGACTTACCACGCTTGCCAGAGCGTATGGAATGCTTTGATATCTCTCATACCCAAGGTGCTGAAACGGTGGCGTCTATGGTTGTTTTTGAAGGTGGCAAACCAGCGAAGAAGGAATATCGTCGATTCAAATTAAAAACGACACAAGGCAAGCCTGATGATTTCAAGTCTATGGCTGAAATAATGGAACGACGGTACGGTAAGGAAACAGATTGGCCTATGCCTGATCTCATCATTATCGATGGTGGTAAAGGTCAGCTCAATGCAGCCTTGCCGCTGATTCGTGGTGTAGGTGTTACAGATGTACCTGTTATCTCTTTAGCTAAACGTATTGAAGAGGTCTTTGTAGAAGGACAATCTGAAAGTATTATCTTAAGCCATCGTTCACCAGAGCTTCAATTACTCCAACAAATACGTGATGAAGCCCATCGCTTTGCCATTACGTACCATCGTAAGCTTCGTGGAAAACGTAATTTAGAATCTATTTTAGATCATATTGAAGGTATCGGCCTTAAACGTCGGAAGGCATTATGGGCTCACTTTAATAGTTTAGAAGCTATGAAAGAAGCATCCATTGATGAACTTTCAAAGGTGGACTCTATGAACTATAAAACGGCAGAAGCATTATATAATTTCTTCCGCATGTCTAAGGTAGAAAAACAAGATATGTTGAAATAAAAAAGAGCATCTTATTTAAGATGCTCTTTTGCTGTATAAGTATGTTATTTATTTTTGTTGACGTTGAATGTACCAAGTACGCCAAGTGAACAATATACCTGCTGCTAGTACGCTAGCGAGTAATCCAATCCATACGCCAAATGGTCCATAATTAGGATTTTTAGCAAGGATATAAGCGGTAGGGAAGCATACGCCCCAATACGATATGAGAGAGATGTAAAGTACTATTTTTACATCCTTGTAAGCTCTTAGAATACCTTGTAATGGAGTACCGATGGCATCGATAGCGGCAAAGAATACGCCATATCCAAGGAATTGATAAATAAG
>CAUHTB010000208.1 GCA_959608595.1 uncultured Veillonella sp.
ATTACCGCCTTGCTGTTATTGAAGGTGATTTATTTACTGCTAAGGATGCGGAACGGATTCATGAATTAGGAGTTCCTGTTATTCAAATCAATACAGTGGGAGGTTGCCATCTTGATGCACAAATGATTCAAGATGCACTAGGTGATTTAAATCTTGATGAACTGGATATGATCATTATCGAGAATGTAGGTAACCTTGTATGCCCTGCAGAATTTGAGATTGGTGAAAGTATGAAGGTAACTGTATTATCTGTTACTGAAGGTGAGGATAAGCCTCTTAAATACCCATTAATCTTTAAAGAGTCAAAGGCTATCCTCATTAATAAGATAGATTTATTGCCTTATGTACCTTTCAAAAAAGATAAGGCCATACAAGATATACGTAATTTGAATCCAACAGGAGAGATTTTTGAAGTAAGTTGCACGGCCCATAATGGACTAGAGCCATGGTTGACGTGGTTGCGTGCACAATTGGAGAGTAATCGATGAATCATTCTATTAAGAGCCGTATCGTAGCGGCACTTTTAGTTGGCCTATCTGCTACAACGGTAGGGTATGCGGCAGAACCGGCTATTTCCACAGTGAAACCGACGGCTGTAGAAGCTACAGAGGATACAAATGATGCGGCAGCTACTGCTGCACCTGTAGAAACGGTGGAACCTGATGCGGCTAATTCTGTTGCGTATATAGATAATGCACCGATTAAAGCCGTTAAAATTGATACAAAAATAAAGAAGGAAAACACAAAAACAGGTTGGTTGGCCGAACAAATGGCAGTTACCGAGTTTGGTGATTCCATACAATTTTGGCAAGCAGCTAGCGAAAATGAAGGATCCTTGCCTAGTGTAACGCAAAATAATTTGGCGGATATCGGCAAGTCCTATACGGCTAATAATTTACCAACCATAGGGTCTGAAGATGATTATGCCATTGATGGGTACCGCTTAGGTGATCAGTTTGTAGCACCTAAAGATGTAGAAAAAACGGTAGTGCGTGATAACTTTACGACGTACTATATGAAAGATTTGGAGGTAACCGTATATACGGGACCTACTCAAGAACGATTGATAAACAATCAATTGCGAGGTCAAGGGGCTACCTATTTCTTTGAGCCAAATACTATTACTAATATTCATAGTACGAAAAAAGGCGCCCGTACTGTACGCGATATAGGTGTGGGTAGTACGCGCATGGAATTGGTATTTGCTTATGGCAGTCCTAATGCGATGTGGCGTGACTTGAAAAATGAAAGCTATATTTTCCTTTATGAAGGTCATTCCGAAAATTCATTGTCTCGAAAAAAGGACTTTAACGGCTCGATAGAGAATACAAATAATAATAGCCAACAACAATCTATGTTAGGACAACAGAAAGAATATATTGCTTTCACCATCAAACAAAGCAATGTAGAAGCTGTTGATATGATTAGTGGTCAAGTATGGCCAAGATTTGGATTACCTAAAGCTCCAGTATATGATTTCGAAGCTGGTAAGTTGACTGCTGATGATTTTGTATTGCGTGGCTATAAATTGAATGATCATTTTGTTAATGATCCAAATAACGACTGGAAACATCAAGGTATGTTGTTTGGTTCCACCTTTATTGGATATAACGAATATGGTGTAAGTGTTGATAAAAAAAATCTTATCAATCGCGTATTGTTAAACATTTACACACCTACCCGTCGTGGCATCGCGATGGGCGATACTAAGTATCTATTGCTCTTTGTGTATGGTATGCCAACTCGTATCGTTGAATCTACAACAAATGCGGGCACGTCTACCGTATATGAATATAAAAATCCAGCGGCAAGCGACTCATATTTGCAGTTTGCCCTAGATGATAAAAACCAATATATCAAATCCGTTATGTTATCTGACCGTCCAGTTAAGTAGGAACGGTTACAGCGAGGAGGCAAGGGATATGGTTACAGTTCAAGATGTAAGAGAACGTTGGGAACAAATTCAAGATGATGATGAACGCATATTGTTTATCGTTGGTGGTCCTGGTTCTGGTAAAAGTTTGTTAATTCGTGAATTATCTGAACAAAAAGGTTGGAAGTACTTAGAGGCAAAACAACTTATTGAAGAAGAGTTTTTATTAGTACCTCGTGATGAAAGACCACAACTTGCAGAAGAAGTAATTCGTCGTGCATTAAGTCGCAGTGATACAGAAGTTGTTCTTATCGATGGTATTAATGTATTGTTTGCACCGATATTAAATTTAAATCCTCTTGAACTATTAAAGACTATTAGTAAAACATATCCGATTGTTGTAGGTTGGCGTGGTCATCTCGAAGGTGATCAATTGTACTTAGAACACAATAATGATCCAAAACATGCGGTAGTGACAATAACTAAACCTGATCGTGTTATGGTTATTGATTAATAGAGTTATATTGATTGCTGAGGGCATTATATATTGCCATGAGTTATGACTGCATATAAAAGGCAGGTGATATCATGGACCAATATGTAATTGCCCTCATTTTAGGTGTTATAGAAGGTATAACAGAATGTATTCCTGTATCTAGTACAGGGCATATGATTATTATTGGGCATATGCTTAATTTTGAAGGTGCCCATGCCGATGTGTTTGAAGTGTTCATTCAAATTGGTACTATCGGATAATAGTGGCTATATTAGCAATTATCTATCTTTATCTATGATTGCCGATGAGGAAAAAATGAAGTTTAAAAAGTTTAGAAAAAATACTTGCATAGGGTATCGTTTCATGTTATTATGATTAAGCACTAAGGGATACCGCAGTGAACAAAAAAACTTCAAAAAAGTTTTTAAAAAGTTCTTGACACTTAGTGAGACGGATGATAAAATACATCTTGTCGTAATGATGCTGGCGTAGCTCAATTGGTAGAGCAGCTGACTTGTAA
>CAUHTB010000209.1 GCA_959608595.1 uncultured Veillonella sp.
TGGAAGGATACCTTGATGGACGTTCCTATCAAGAAATGGCTGAGGTCACAGATCGTAGTGTTAAATCTATTGATAATGCGCTACAAAGGGTAAAACGTAAATTAGAGAAGTATTTAGAACATCGTGTATTGGGCTCGCATCGAGCATCACAGGAAGGATGACAGTCGTGACAAATTTCTTAATGATTGTAGAAGTAATCGTATCTATTTTATTAATTGTAGTAGTTGTTGCACAAAATAGCAAAAATGCAGGCATGGGCGGTGCTGTTTCTGGTGCGGCAGACTCTTCTTTTGGTGGTAAGCAACGCGGTTTAGATGCTTTCTTATCTAAATGTACGATTATATTGGGGATTATCTTTGCTGTGTTGAGCTTAGTGTTAGGGGCAATGATTAATCAATTCTAATGATGAAAGCCTGCTTTGCAGGCTTTTTCTTTTTTCAGAATAAGGAGGTGAAGATTTGAAGAAGAAAGTATTAGACTTTTATAAATCTATACAACCACATGCATATCATATTGAAGATGCTGCTATGGATAATCACATTCGAGGTGGTAAGGATCTTGAGATGTTTATTCGTTCAGCAAAAATGCTTGCTCGAGAAGGGGTGCTAACATCTTCTCGACCTGATGTATATCAATATGCAGAACAACAACATGAAGAATATGAAGGTATTTATAAGGGCTATCGTAAGTCGTATGGCTTTGTGATTATGCCTGATGATGAAGATATATATGTAGCAGAACAAAATAAAGGGACTGCTATGCACAATGATAAGGTTCGAGTTCGCGTTGTACCGTCTAACTATACAAAGCATAAACGAGAAGGCGTCATCGTTGATGTTATTGAACGAGCTAATGAAACTGTAGTAGGTACCTATGACCGACAACAACACTTTGGCTTTGTTATCCCTGATGATGAGCGTATAGGGACAGATATCTTTGTAGATTTAAAAAATACATTAGATGCTCGTAGTGGCGCAAAGGTATTAGTGAAAATTACTAAATGGCCTGAAGGCGATAAAAAGCCAGAAGGTGTTATTACTGAAATTCTTGGTTATAAGGGCGATGTAGGTCTTGATATTAACTGCATCATGGCTAATCATAAGATTCCATTTAATTTCCCTGATGATGTTATCAAAGCGAGCCAGAAAATTGATACTGTGATTCATGAGGATTCTGATCGTTGGGACCTTCGTGATGTACAGATGGTTACCATCGATGGGGAAGATGCAAAAGATTTAGACGATGCTGTGAGTGGTCGTAAATTACCAAATGGTAATTATGAATTAGGCGTACATATTGCAGATGTAAGTCATTATGTAACATCTGGGCAAGCCATTGACAACGAGGCCTATAAACGGGGGACATCTGTATATTTAGTTGATAGAGTAGTACCGATGTTACCAGAGGTTTTATCCAATGGTATTTGTAGTTTAAATGCTCATGAAGACCGTTATGCTATGACGTGTATGATGGAAATTAATAAAGATGGTAAGGTTGTACATTATCGCATTCGACCATCTATTATCCATGTAGGCCGTCGTTGTAGCTATAAAGAAGTGTATAAGGCGCTGGAAGAAAATATTATTCCTGACGATTTACAAGACTTTATGCCTATGCTTCGCGATTTAGCAGAAATCTCTAAAATTCTTAATGCAATGCGTCGCCGTAGAGGTGCATTGGACTTTGATTTTCCTGAGTACAAGGTATTACTTGATCATGATGGTACACCGTTGCGCATCGTAAAACGAGATCGCACCATGGCAGAACGACTTATCGAAGAATGTATGCTCATTGCCAATGAAACAGTGGCTACACATTTAGAGCATACAAACCGTACATCGGTATATCGTATTCATGAGAATCCTAGTGAGGAAAAACTAGATTTATTCCAAAAGGTGCTTAATTATTTAGGTCAAAACCTAGTTCTAAGTACTGATGGTGTGACACCACGAGATTTCCAAAAAATCTTAGATGTAGTAAAAGGGCAAGATATTGAGCAAGTAGCTCAAATTATGACCTTGCGTTCCATGCAGCAAGCTAAATATAGTACCAACAATGTGGGTCATTTTGGCTTGGCATCTACATGTTATACGCATTTCACATCTCCTATTAGACGATATCCTGACTTAATGGTTCACCGCCTTTTAAAAGCAGATATGCATTGGAAAAATGGTTATTCTAAACGGGATGTAGACGAAGCGTTCTTAGCTGGAGCTGTTGAACATTCTTCTATACAGGAGCAAGTAGCTACTGAGGCTGAACGAGATACAGTAGATCTTAAAAAGACTCAATACATGGTTCCATTTGTAGGGGAAGTCTTTGAAGGAACTATTTCTAGCATTACATCTTTTGGGATGTTTGTAGAATTAGAAAACGGTATCGATGGCCTTGTGCATATGAGCATGATGAATGATGATTACTATTTCTTTGATGAAGAACATTTTGTACTTGTAGGCAAAAGAACAGGTAAAACCTATCACTTAGGTGAAAAGGTAACTGTTACATTAGTAAAAGCCGATGTAGAAAAGAAACAGATCGACTTTGTACTTGGTGAAGTCAATAACCTAATGGCTATACAAGAACAATTGCAAAATGGTTCTGACTATGCAAGTAGTCGAGATGGCTATGGTAGTCGAAAAGGTCGTAAATCTTCAGGAAAATCCAGTAAAAAATCTTCACGACGCGATAGTAATAAATCTAGTCATTCTAAGTACGATGCTTTCAGTAAAAAATCTGGTAAAGGCAAATCAAGTCGTAAGAAGTCTAATAAAACGACTAAGCGCAGTCAATCTAAGAAATCTAAAAGTAAACGTAAACGATAGAGGTACATATGGCAAAACAATCTAGTCCATCTCTTATTGCTGATAATCGTAAGGCCCGTCAT
>CAUHTB010000210.1 GCA_959608595.1 uncultured Veillonella sp.
ATAAGAACGCACCTACGATTAACCAAATAGCAGAGTTAGCAAAACCAGAGATAGCTTCGCCGATTTTCAAAGTACCAGTCAAAGCCGCCACAGTAATTACAATGATAGATACGCCACCAATCGGTAATGGCTGAGTAATAAAGCCTACGATAGTAGCAACAAAGATGGCGAATAAATGCCAAGATTGAGGTGTTAAACCCTCAGGCGTTGGAATAAACCATAGGCCTATACCAAAGACCGCTGGAATAATCCAATTTAACAGTTTTTTCATACACATACCTCCTACATAGGAAAAAACTAAAATATATAACTGCTGAAATATCAAGGCATCGCAAGGTGACTATAAAACACATACTAAGCCCCCTATCATACGGTGTCTTCAGTATATATCAGTAGTATTTGAAATTAGAAATATATTTATATCTTCTTATCATAAATATAATATATTTCAAGATAAAAAGATGTGAGAAAAAGCTGTGCATCACAAAGTATGCACAGCTTTCATCATCATATAAATCCTATTCAGGTAGAGATACGTTCTCTAAGTTTGTTTTTTCGATAGACTCAATATCACCTTGGTCGCAAAGATTTGCAATAGTTGGATCAATTGGCAAACGATTCAACAATAATAGACCGTATTTTTGAAGGATTTCTTCAATGTGGCTTTCACCAAAGATTTGGTAATCCTTACCGTTATCTGGGCAATGGAAGTAAGAGTAGTTTTCCACTACACCAATAATAGGCACTTGCATTAAATCAGCCATCTTAACTGCTTTTTCAACAATCATGGATACCAAGTCTTGAGGAGATGTAACAATGATAATACCATCCAATTTCAAGGATTGGTAAACTGTAATCGCTACGTCACCTGTTCCTGGTGGCATATCAACGAATAAATAATCGATGTCTTTCCAAATAACATCTGTATAGAATTGTTTTACAACATTGCCCAAAATAGGACCACGCCATAAAACTGGATCTGTATCGTTTTCCAAAAGGAGGTTAACAGACATAACGTCAATACCACCTTTGGATTTTACAGGATACATACCAATTTCGTCAGCATATGCTTTTTCCTTGATGCCGAACATTTTAGGAATGGAAGGACCTGTAATATCCGCATCGAGGATACCTACTTTGTAACCTTTACGCGCCATAGTAATAGCCATTAAGCTTGTAACGGAGGATTTACCTACGCCACCTTTACCAGATACTACGCCGATTACATGTTTAACAGAACTAAGCTCGTGTAATGGAGCTGTAAGATCTTGAGGTTGTTGAGGAGCGCCGCCACCGCAACCAGAGGATTGAGATGGGCATCCGCCACAATCACTGCTGCTACCGCAACCCATAGTAAACACCTACTTTCTTTGAGGAACTACCTCACATCTATATGTAAAACCTTTTGTTTATATGGTAAATACAATGTATCTACTGTTACATTGTATCATGTCATATCAAACTTTATCAATATATTACTCACCACAGAATTCTTTAGTTAAAGCTCCAAGAATTTCCATGCCTTTTGTAATTTCTTCTACTGTTGGTACTGTATAGCTCAAACGGAATGCATGTCCTTCCCCTGCTCCATCAGCTGCAAAGGCACCACACTTAATAATCCCTATATTTCTGTCCATACATGCTTCGAAGAATTCATCACAATTTACATCCTCAGGCATCGTCATCCATGCGAACATACCACCAGTAGGCTGTGTTAACTTAACCTTAGAGCTTGCATACTTGTTAAAAGCATTTAACAAGGCATCACATTTTGTTTTATAAACTTTACGTACATTTTCTAAATGTGCGTCGTAATCGATTGTATCGAGCACTTTAGCTACCACTTTTTGCGTAACTAATGGCATTTGCCCTGCCGTATTATTTTTTAATGCTTGAATAGCTTCAATAACTTTAGCTGGGCCAAATAAGAAACCTACACGCAAACCAGCAGATAATGTCTTTGAATACGAACCTGCATAGAGAACACGATTTTCTGTATCAAAGGATTTAAATGTTGGAATGTACTCACCAGCAAAGCGAATCTCACCGTATGGATCATCTTCATAGATAAACAAATCATATTTAGACGCAATAGCGTAAATTTCTTTACGGCGTTCCAACGGCATTGTAATACCTGTTGGATTTTGGAAGTTAGGAATGAGATAAATATATTTACCTTTACCAGATTGAGCCGCTTTTTCTAATTCACTAGGAATCATGCCATACTCATCAGTCTTAATACCTAATGCTTTACCACCCATATTGCGTACAGAATTAATGGCACTGGTAAAAGTGAATTCATCCATGTATACTTCATCGCCAGGTTCTAATACAGTAATCGGTACAAGACCTAAGAGTTGCCCCGCCCCATTAGAGATAATAAGACCTTGTCCTTCTGGATTCATCTTATGCGTTTTTACAAGACGATCTAATGTCAATTCTGCTAATCGTGCATCACCTTGCATTGGTCCATATTGTAAAAGACTCATTGGATTAGAGTGAACTACTTCATCAAAAGCCTTTTCGATGATTTCCACAGGAATCGCTTCAGGTGCAGGATTACCAATACCAAAGCTGATAAAACCTTCTACCCCTACACCACGTTCAAATACTTCACGAATAAAATTAGGACCTTTTAGGGTCACCCGTTCAGGAAGAGAAAAGCTCATACTATCGCCTCTTTCATATATACTATGTAGAAAACACTTCTAAGTAGAAAATATTACTAACATCAAGAATTAAGAATATTACATTATTAAAACATAAGCAGCCTATAGTTAATTAGTTATTTTGTAATGCCTTACCTAATTAGACTTTATATTACGCATTAGGATCATGCTCTTGTTCAGCATTTTTCTTATTAATATAGTTCT
>CAUHTB010000211.1 GCA_959608595.1 uncultured Veillonella sp.
GATTAAATTCGTTAATCGCACGCCCCATTTTGCCATCAATTGGAGCACCCAATTGTAAAGCACGGTAAATAATCGCAGCATATTCATAACGAGTCATTGCGCGATCGCCTTTAAATTCGCCATCAGGATAGCCTTCAACAAGACCTTTATCAGCCAAGTCTTTTACATATTCATAAGCCCAGTGATTAGCTGGTACATCAGGGAAGTTCACATCTTTCATTTCATACTGAGGAGCCATTCCCATGGATGCCTTCATTTGTTGAATCTCTACATTTTGGGCTTTTACAATGGCCTTTAAGTCTTGAACCTCTTTAGCCAAAGCTACTCTAGATGTAGATACACCATTTTTTTGACCTAATTTCAAAGAAACGCCGGCATTGACCATGTTTTCACCGTTACCCATGGATCCAGCTACGCTGAACATAGTGTCTTCATTTGGTCTGTAGAAAGCACCTAATGCCATCGCATTTTCACCGGCATAGTTACCGTAACCAGCCGCAAAATTCCATTTATCATCAGGATCAAAATCCAATGGATGAATAGCCGCTAATGCAGCCGCACCAGCACCAACTTTTCCTATTTTGCTATTTAATAGGTTCACACCATTACTAATACCGCTAGTAGCTTGATACAATTGGCTACCGTTAACGGCATCTTTAGATGTAGCGGATACTTCACCATCGGCTACATTAGTGATTTTATTGCCACCATTATTTAGACCTTTATTGTCCAAAGAAACATTACCAAATTTAACTTTATCTACAGATACTTTGTAATCAGTACCACCAGCAGCATTTGTGCTTGTAGTTACAGTTACATTATTACCTGCAGAAATACTAGTATGTTTTTTAGCTTCTTTTAATGCTTCTGTGGCTAAAGTCTTATTATATTCAATACGACGTTCATGACTTTCGATACGCTCACTATGATTTTCAATTCGAGCATCATGATTATCAACACGATTATCTAAATAATCTAAACGCTTATCTTGATTGTCAATACGTTTTTCTTGATTATTCATACGTTCAGTTTGATTTTTTAATTGAATGTCATGATTTTGAATTTGATCTTCATGACGAAGTAAATCAGCATCTTGACGAAGATTTTCTTTAGTTAAACGAGTAATTTGATTATCATGATTTACAATTAATTTATTATGTTTTTCTAATTCTTGACTATGTCCATTTAAAATATCTTCATGTTTTTGTAAGACATCTGTATGATCTTTTAATTTTCGTTCATTGTCGGCAATTTTTTCTTTATTTTTATCGATTTCATTAATATTATTTTGAATTAATGTATTGTGATTATTAAGAATTCCGCCCACTGTATTTGCTACTGCATATAATTGACTACCATTTATAGCATCCGTGCTATCAGAAGATACTTTCCCAGATGCTACATTAATCACCTGACGTTCTTTACCAGATGCACCAACACTCGTAACGCCGTTACGAGCTGACCCTACCCCAGCAAAGCCGGAATAGTTAATACCATTTATATTAGCTTGTGTTTCTGTTGTGGCAGCTCTATCGGTAGATGCATTGCCTAAGAGAACACTATTTCCTTGTGTTGACGTCACATTACTGCCCAGTACATATGTATTTGCTTGTGCTACGTTATTACTAACCCCAAAAGCACCAGAATCAATGCCAGAAACAGAATTACTGCTACCAATTCCAACTCCACCACGTGCAGTAATCGTATTACCTGAACCTAGTGCAACAGCATTTGCAGCACCAGCATTAGCATTATT
Source organism: uncultured Veillonella sp. (assembly GCA_959608595.1). GTDB lineage: Bacteria > Bacillota > Negativicutes > Veillonellales > Veillonellaceae > Veillonella. The sequence continues at coordinate 1,757 of CAUHTB010000211.1, forward strand.
ACCTACAGCAGTTGCACTCTCTTCAGCTTTTGCATTATATCCAACAGCTACTGAACGATTTCCCTTTGCTCTAGCATCATTACCATATGCTGAAGAGAAATTACCAGATGCCTCAGCATTAAAGCCAGTAGCGGTACTTGAAATACCACTAGCCTTTGTGCTATTGCCAACCGCTGTAGAAGCTTTAGCGGATGAACCAAAGGCATTTGAATTACGCCCTGAAGAAACTGATCCATGGCCTATTGCAGTAGCATTTTCACCTTCTGCTCGTGCACTCCGACCAATAGCATTGGTATTATTAGCAGTTGCCTGTGCACTTCGTCCGATAGCTAGTGAAGTCTCACCAGATGCGGTAGAAGACTGTCCTACAGCAGTTGAATATGAACCGGATACCGTATTTCTGAAACCTACTGCTAAACTATGGTCACTGGTAACCGTGTTTTCATCACCAAAGTGACGTGAATACTCTGTCGGATTTCCTTGTGCTTCTACATGTAATACAGTTCCCGTGCCTAACGCAAGTAGTATTGCCAATGATAATGCAACTTGTTTGCTTTTCATCGTTTACTATTCCTCCCTACATCTAAAATTATAAATACAACGGATAATATATTATCATTTATAATATATATTCAACAAAACTCAGCATAAAATATGTCCATTATTAAATAATGTATTATCATTATCCTTAACTATTATTGTACTTTAAATATTAAATGAAGTAAACGAATTTTTAATAAAATCGATAAAAATATCAATTTTATCGATAAATAAAAATTCTACCAAATTCATCATACTATAAATTAATAGCATAATAACAATATAAGGAGATAAGATTTATCTTATCTCCTTATATTGGCTATATTAACTATATTCATTATATTAGCTATACTAATTATTCTAGTTATATTGTTTGCTTTAGCTATATTACTTAGAATAGCTATATTAGTTATTCTAACTATTCTAGTTATACTAGCCTATTAGCCCAAGAATCCTCCATGTCCCATAGCTATACAATCTTCTTTGGTGATTTCATCATCTGCGATGAGACGTGGCACAATTTCATCAAAAGCAGTCGGTTTGCTGAACAATACACCACCTGGT
>CAUHTB010000212.1 GCA_959608595.1 uncultured Veillonella sp.
CTTTTGTAGGTTTTGCTTTTGTAGCAATATCTAATGTTTTTGCTACAGCAGGAACCAATACTTCGTTACGTAAGGATTCTGTATTCATATTTACTCCTCCAATATAGACTGTTTCTTCTAGGGTAACACGAATGAGAACTAAAGTCTATATATTCATCGATTTATTTCAATAATTACACGGTTACGCAACTATTTTAAATGATATTTATAAAAGTTATCCTTAAAATTATTTTGCCGCCAACTCTTCAATAGCTTCAGCTACAATAGCAATCGCTTTTTCCAATTGGTCTTGAGGAATATTAAGAGCTGGTAAAAGACGTACTTTATTTTTCGCAGACAAGCATACAACGCCCTTTTCAAGACATTTAGCGATGACTGCTTTTGGATCTACTGTAGTTTCAATACCAAGCATAAGGCCCATGCCGCTCACACCTAGAATACCAGGTTTACCTGCTAAGGTAGTTTTTACATAGTCCCCTTTTGCTTTTACAGAATCTAAGAATTCTGGTGTTAAACGATTAATGATAGTATTGCCTGCTGCCGCACAGATTGGATTGCCTCCAAAGGTTGTAGCATGAGCACCAGCATTTAACACATATTGCATCTTTTCATTGAACAATGTGGCACCCATTGGTAGACCGCCTGCTAAACCTTTTGCAGTAGATACTACATCTGGTTCGATGCCAAATTGTTGGTATGCGTATAGACTACCAGTACGGCCATTACCAGTTTGTACTTCATCGATTAACACGAGTTGATCATGTTCATGAGCATATTTTGTTACTGCTTGTACAAACTCTTTATCCAAAGGCATAACGCCACCTTCACCTTGAATAGGTTCCATCATGATAGCACAAACTGCTGGATTATCAAGTGCTTTTAAGGCCGCATCAATATCATTGGCAGGTGTATGAATAAAGCCTTCTGTAAATGGGAAGAAATGTTGATGGAATACATCTTGGCCTGTAGCAGACAAGGTAGTAATAGTACGACCATGGAAGCTATTAACCAAGGTGACGATGACATGACGACCTTCACCGTATTTGTCATGGCTATATTTACGAGCTGCTTTGATAGCACATTCATTGGACTCTGCACCAGAGTTAGAGAAAAATACCTTCTTCATACCTGTTTTAGCGCATAATTGTTTTGCCAATTCAATTTGTGGCAAGGAATAGTATAAGTTAGAGATATGATTCAACGCATGACATTGCTTTGTTACAGCCTCAGTCCACTCATCATCATCAACACCAAAGGCTGTTACACCGATGCCAGAGCCAAGGTCGATGTATTCTTTACCATTTACGTCCCATAAAAGAGAGCCTTTACCCTTTTCAAAACATACGTTAAACCGGCCATACGTATTGGCTATATATTCTTTATCTTGTTGTTCAAAATCGATTGTATTACTCATTACATCCTCCAAACGTACGGTCGTGCCGTCGTCTATCTATATGAAAGGTAACGATAGTAATAAACAATTACCATCGCTATACCTACTATATTACTTTATAAACATGGTGCCAAGACCTTCATCAGTTAATAGCTCGATAAGAATGGCATGTGGAATCTCACCATTGATGATAAACACCTTTTGAGCTCCTGATTTAATGGCCTCTAAGCAGCAATCCACTTTTGGTATCATACCACCAGCAATAATACCCTCTACTTTTAATTGATCCGCCTCTGCCATTGTAATTTTAGAGATTAAAGACTCTGGATCGTGTACATCACGTAGCACACCATCAATATTGGTCATAGCAACCATTGTTTCCGCCTTAAGGGCACCGGCAATTTTTGCGGCTACCGTATCAGCATTGATATTATATGTCTTGCCATCAGCCCCCATACCAATGGAAGAAATGACAGGAATATAACCTCTACTGATAACATCATCGATAATACTTGTATCAATCGTATCGATAGAACCTACATAACCAAGCTCATCATTTTGTTTATGAACTTGAATCATATTGCCATCAACGCCACAGAGACCAACAGCCTTACCGCCAAGGTCTGTTAAATCTGCTACAAGGCCTTTATTAACCTTACCAGCTAATACCATTTGTACTACATCCATTGTCGCTTCATCTGTGACACGCAAGCCATTTGTAAAATGGGATTCAATTTTCATGGCATCCAGTGTGCTATTAATAGCTGGACCACCGCCATGAACGAGCACAACTTTTACCCCAACCAATTGAAGTAGCATTAAATCCTTCATAACGGATTTTTTTAATTCTTCATCAATCATAGCATTGCCGCCGTATTTAACGACAACATATTGATCTGTATATTGTTTAATATATGGAACGGCCGCAGTTAAGATATGCGCCCGCATTGCATTTGTTACATCCTTCATAGTTCCCTCTCTAACCTAGTGCTAGGCCTGTATCCTCAGGCAAACCTAAAGCAATGTTCATACATTGAACAGCAGCACCAGAAGCACCTTTGCCTAAATTATCGAAAATAGCATGAATCATAATGCGTTCATCGTTGCCAGTCACATAGATTTTCATGCTATCTGTGTTGCTCAATTGATTTGCATTTAACATGCCTGTATTACTGTTCTCAGTAAATGGTACGACAGTAATAATCGGGCTACCTTTATAAAAGTTTTCCAATGCCTGTTGCACAGTATGAATACTAATTGGTTTTCCACATAAGCGACTATGAATACCTACCGTTACTTCCATGCCAGAATAATAATCGTCAACGATAGGAATAAAAATAGGTGCTTCACTAAGACCACATACATGTTGAACCTCTGGTAAATGTTTATGTTGTTGACTAAGACCATATTGACGCGGTGCATAGAGGAAATAATCCTTCGGTTCACTTTCATATTGGCCAATC
>CAUHTB010000213.1 GCA_959608595.1 uncultured Veillonella sp.
TCGTAAACCTCTATAATTGAGTAGGGGTTGGAGTCCGGTAGAGTCCGTTTGGGTTCCACTGTCATCTCACCATCCCATGCTAGTAAGTTAATACAAAGACCCGCTCCATGAGTCTGAGGACCATGGAGCGGGTCTTTGTATTTTTATGAATTGTAGGGCCATAGGGATGGGATAATGTGAGATTTTTACATATTAAATATGATGCTATGGGTGAAAATTTGGGCATTCATAAAGTTATAATATCTATATAAAAGAATGTGATTATATATTAGGGGGATATCTATGTATCAATATAGGGCTAATGTAGAATTTGATATAGATGGATTAAAGGACTTTTATATAGATGACTTAATGGAGCAAGAATTAAATATTTACTTAATGGTTGAATGTTGGATTCGAGATTATATCGATATTAATGATATGTATATTAGAATGGTTGAAGATGGACATGAAATACTAGAATGGGAATCTTTTCTTCCGAGTGAATTATCATATCGTAGTTTATTTGTGGCTAGCAATTATAAACTTGGATATAAAAATCAGTGTATTGATTATTTATATGCAAGATTTAAACAAGTTGTAAAGGGTGAACTCATAAGCAATTCTTTAATAGATAGATTAGAAATTGAACGAGTGTATCTATTACAAAACTCTATGCAAATTCTATTAAATTGTAATTATAACATTGATTTTGAGAAGTTTGTAAAACGATGGATGGCGATTTGTAGTACTGAATATCATCCTGTATACTATAAATTAGAAGGTAATGTATTTATTGTGTGAAGTTTGTATTATTTAATTAGGAGGTTAACACAATGGGGAATGTATGGAGATTACAAACAAGAACAGATAGTAAAAATGGCAAAAAAATATCTACTTATTGTAGAGAACAAACTATTGCTGCTGTTGGTTGGAGTATTAATGATAATCAAATCAAAAAGTACAATGCAGAAGCTTTTGATAAAATTCAATCTATCAGAGCAAGTATTAAATCCGAAGATATTTATTATAAGGTCCTTGAAGAATATAATTTATTCAATATTAAAGCTGGCAAGAAGATAGTTGCCGTAGAGACTTTAAAACGAGTGAAGCCGGGAGATTATATTTGGATGCGTGATAATGGTATATATTACTTAGGTTATGTTGGAAATAATTTAAGGTATGTATATAATCCTAGTATTGACGCACTAGAACATGATGCAGCAAATCAAATAGAAGATGTCGAGTGGAAACCAATTGGTGATGAGAGTCAAGTTCCAGGTGTTATTGCCACAGCATTTATTCGAGGTAGAACTCTTCAATGTGTAAGAAAAGCTTATATGTATGAGTATGCTTCTTTTATTTATAATAGAAAACCTTTAGTGGTAAATGTTGAGTCCAATGACTCTTTAAAACAATTATTTTATAATTGCCTATCTCCATCAGATTGTGAGGATTTGGTTTGCTTGTATTTATATGATAAGGCGAATTATATTGCAATTCCATCTACTAATAAGATAGCTACTGAGTTATATGAATGTGTATTAGTTAACCCACTTAATGGTAAATTGGCATATCCTCAAGTAAAAAAGGGGGATGAAAAATTAAATACTAATAAATATATTGATCTAATTAAGGATAATCCGAATAAAGAGGTATATTTATTTTCATCTGAGGACCAGGTTGTAGTGGATACTCATATAGATAATATACATATTATTTCATCTGATCAACTTTATAGTTGGGTGAAAGAAAAAATAGAGGAAAATAGCTTTTTAATCCCTGAGGGTATTGTAAAATGGTATAAACTGATACATTCATCAAAAAATAGTTAAAATTAGGAGAGAGCATATGAGCCAAGTATTTAAACAAGATCTAACCGATGATTCCGTTCGTCCTGGTGGTTTGTTTTTCGTTGAGTTATTAATGCCGAAGCAGTGTGATATGCCTAGCCGCGATACAATGGTGGAGGTATTTACAAAGCATTTAGGTCCTGTTGATTGCTTTAGTTATGGATCGGAATCTGCTGGTTTTGCGCCTCAGAATTATAAGGTTCATTATGAAGATAATGATGCCGATATCTCACCGACATTGATGGTGACAAATTGTGAGAAAATCGATAAACCTGTATTAGATGACTTTGAGCGTAGTCAGGTGTGGGATTGTCCAAATGTCGATGAGTTGTTAGATGAATGCCAATATAGAGTATTTGCTACGGATATGTTAGCTTCAGGTTTAGAGCCTAAAGAACGGGCCGATATGCTCGTAAAATATGTAGATGCATTGCTAGAGCTATATCCATCTTGTAAGGCTGTTGTCTTTGGTCCATCCCGGAAGTTCTTAAGTCGTGAAACCATTGAAAATCATCCAGATAAAGAGGTGACTCGTTTTATTTATTATGCTGTAAATGTGCGATACTTTAGCATTCAAGGCACAGATGACATGATGGTTGATACGTTAGGCATGAGCACCTTATTCTACCCTGATGTGCAGTATCATTTTCACGGCATGAATCCCGATGATATCGTACATCATGCGTATAGTGTGTTGTATTATATCTTTGAATATGATAATATTATTGATGATGGGCAAACGATTGCAGGCTTAGAGAATGGAGATATGAATCCAGATATTAAATGGAAGGTTCAATATGAGGATTCCTTAATTCAACCTGTTCGAACTGTTATAGATATCAATATGGGTGAATACGCATCGGGCACTCGCTAGTTATTAATGGATGAAAGGTGTGAGCATTATGAGTGAGCAACGTGTTTTTGACATGGAACTTGTGAAAGTTGAAAGTCTAGAGAAAGCTGTTAGGACACCATTTTATGAAACTGATTCCACAGGTGGTTCAGTATGGGTTATTAAACCTGG
>CAUHTB010000214.1 GCA_959608595.1 uncultured Veillonella sp.
GTATTGATTGAGCTCTTCCTGCCCTTTTTGTTGCATTGGAGCAAGCTCAGCCTGTACCTTTGCTTTAATTGAATCCACATCGAAATCCGACGGCTTTCTCTTAGCTAATAATTCTTTTAACCTTTCTTCTTTTTTAGCCTTTTCAGCCATAGCCGCTGCTCTTTGTGCATCATCTATATATACACGTGCATCATAGGCATATAAGTCTAATTGAAGGTTTACGATTTCCAGATCATATTCATTAGTACTAACCTTTAACTCAGCTAAATACTTTTGAGTCAATTCATTGCGCTTCGAATTTAATTGCTGATTTAGTTCATTTTCTTTTGTTGCAATACGAGTTTGCAATTCTACCGTAAGAGCATCTGACAAGGTTGAATCCAGTGCAAGTGTTTTCAACTGTTCATCTTGTGTCTCTGACTTGGCATTTAAGGCTTGTTGTTCAAGTTCATATTGACGTTGTAAAAGTTCCAGTTCATTCTTGGCTTGTTTATAATCCGCATAGGATGGATTAAACGCTAGTACATCATCAATGCGTACAACACCTATTGACATGCCATCAGGACCCTGTTGGCGATTTGTTACAAAACCATAGGCCCAAACCATAGCACTTATTGCAGCAACGAGAAATATGACTAGTCCTATATATCGTTGTTTCCCGTTCATTGTCGTTCTCCCTTACATAGAACTACAGTTTATTTTTTTGCATCAGTAGCTAGTTTTTTCAATACTTGATCTGTAATGTCAACACCGCCATATAGTACAGTATCTTTAGTCATAACAACGCTAAGACCCTTAGCATCACCAACTGCTTTTGCAGCCTCCATAGCTTTATCTTGAACGGATTTAGCAATTTCTTGATCTTTTTTTGCTAGGTTTTGACGCGCTTCTTCAGCGATTTTTTGTTTAGTAGCATCATCTTGTGCTGCATCAATTTTAGCTTGCGTTTCTTGTTGTAATTGGCTTTGATAGCTCATATATTCTTGAGCTGCAGAGATATAAATTGGATTATCTTGAGACATCATACGAGATGTATCGATAACACCAATTGTACTATTGCCACTATTACCGCTTGGCGTAGCCATTTGTGTATACGCTAATGCGCCAATACCAATAATAAAAATAGCAGCAATGACGATGGAAAAGATTTTCACATTCGCCTTGTTGTTCATCATTCGCATCATAATAGAGTGCCCTCATTTCTTTAAATCACTGCATCAAAGGATGCCATATAGAGATATTGGTGAAAGCCTCTTTAAAAAGAGGCCTTCACCATATACATTTACTATATTAGAATTGTGTGCCGAAGCTGAAGTGGAATTTATTTTTGTGTTTACCCACGCCATAGTCAAGTTTAACTGGGCCAATTGGTGTAGTAATACGAACACCAGCACCCACGCCATAGTTGAATGTTTTCTTGCTATTGTACCATGTTACATTTGGTGCATCCCATGCATCACCAATATCAGTGAACAATACGCCACTAACCTTTTTAACGATTGGGAAGCGGAATTCCAATGTAGCATTGTACATGTACTTGCCACGGAATTGATCATCTTCGTAACCACGTAAGGAGTCTGCACCACCCAATGTGAATAATTGGCTATAAGGAGCATCACCTTGGATAAAACCACCACGTGCACGGAATGCCAATACATTCTTAGCACCTAGTTTTTTATACATACGAGCTTCAGCTGTAAATTTGTAGAAGTCAAAGTCACCGCCTAAGCCATGACCAGCCCATTGTGCCGTATAAGAAATACGACGGCCACGTGTAGGTTCATAAATATTATCACGAGAATCGTATACCTTTTGCCATGTAATGGAGTTAATACGGCCAAAGTTATTTTTTACATAGTTATTAGATGCAAAGTTCCAGCTACCACCAGTGCTAGGGTTTGTATTATTCCAATCATTCCCACTACCAGTCGTATTTGAAATAGCATCTGTATCATAACGGTAACCAGAGCTATCATCACTATCCCATTTATAGGAATCTTTACGGGATTCAAGAGTCAAATAGTCACGAGTATATTCCCCTGTTTGACGACCGAAGGAAATATTGAAACCACGAGATTTCTTGTTATATTCTGCTACTTCATTACCATCTTCGTTGTAATCAGTGTATTCATCTTCACGGTTGAAGAAGGAGAAGCCAAGAGATGTACCTTTGCTATCAATCCAAGGTTTCAAGTAAGAGATTTGGTAGTTTTTATATTTTTTCTTACCACCGATTTCCCAGTGAACTTTGAATTTATCACCAGTACCGCGGAAGTTATCTTCACCAAATTCAATGATACCCATCAAACCATCAGACTTGGAGTAACCAGCACCTAATGTAATAGTACCTGTTTTATGTTCCAAAACATCGATTTCAATGATTACATTGTTAGGATCTTGATCGCCAGGCAACATGCGAACATTCACATCATCAAAGAAGCCTAGGTTGTATACGCGTTCTACAGAACGGCGTACCAAGAATTTATTGAAAGGTTTACCTTTCTTTTGAACGAATTCGCGAGTAATGACTTTATCACGAGTTTTCTTATTACCAGCAGGAACGATATCTTCTACAATACCTTCTACGATATGAACATGAAGCACGCCTTGGTCATCTACGCGAATACCATCAACATGTGCCAACATATAGCCATCGCGAGCGTATGCTGCGTTGATACCTTGAACCTTTTGGCCTACGTATACAGAGTTAAGAACTTGACCTGGTTGAAGGTCCATGAATTTAGTCAATACTTCAGAAGTATAAACTGTATTACCTTCGAAAGCTACACCAGTAGTAATTGGATTTACTGTAACAGCAAAGTCCAATTTAACGCCTTCAGGTACTGT
>CAUHTB010000215.1 GCA_959608595.1 uncultured Veillonella sp.
CTCCACTAAATCCCCTTGGATGTGTGATGCTAAAGCTGGTGAAATTTATACTGTACCTATCTCTCACGGTGAAGGTCGCTTCATTGCATCCCCTCAACAAGTGTTAGAGTTTAATAAAACTGGTCAAATCGCTACACAATATGTAGACTTTGATGGTATTGCATCCATGGATAGCCGCTTCAATCCTAACCAATCTGTAGCTGCTATTGAAGGTATTTATAGTCCTGATGGTCGCGTATTTGGTAAAATGGCCCACTCCGAACGCTGTGGTGCTGGTATTAGCCAAAACATTCCTGGCCAATTAGAAATGCCAATCTTTACATCTGGTGTAAAATACTTCAAGTAATTAGTTACCAATCTTATATGTGAAAGCCTACTCCTAGGAGTAGGCTTTTCCATATTGATTTTTTTCGTAAATATTAGTATTATAAGTTGATGACATATTTACAAAAATAATTTCATTTAAATCGATACATATATACGTAAGTGAGTTAAGAAAGGATTTTATTATGCATTGTGCTCAGAAAATGACCCATAATATCTACTGGATTGGTAGTAATGACTGGACTACAGAACGTTTTGAAAACTTATTCCCTATTCCAAATGGTGTTAGCTATAACAGCTATTTCATCGACGATGAAAAAACTTGCGTTGTAGACTCTGTTGATGCAGAAATTCGCGAAGAATACTTTGATAACTTGACTCATCTATTAAATGGTCGCGACCTTGATTACATCATCGTAAATCATATGGAACCAGACCATTGCCAAACATTGTTGGAAACATTGGAACGCTATCCAAACTGTAAAATGGTTGGTAACGCTACAACATTCCGCATGTTTGAACAATTCTACAATTCTCCAAAACCTGATCAATACTACACAGTAAAAGAAGGCGACGAAATCTGCCTAGGTAAACATACACTAGTTTCCTACACTATGCCTATGGTTCACTGGCCAGAAGTAACTTGTACATATGAAAAATCTACTGGTACATTATTCTCTGCAGATGCTTTCGGTACATTCGGTACAGTTAACGGTAACATCTTTGCAGACCAAACTGATTACGTTGCTACCTACGAAGATGAAGCTCGTCGTTACTACACAAATATAGTTGGTAAATACGGTCCTCAAGTACAAAATGCAATCCGTAAAGTTTCTGGTCTTGACATCAAGCGTATTGCTCCACTTCATGGTCCTATCTGGCGTACACCTGAAACTATCGATTATATCTTGCGCAAATACTTGCACTGGTCCAGCTACACAGCTTGTAAAAAAGGTGTTGTTATTGCCTTCGGTTCTATGTATGGTAACACTCGTGCTATTGCACAACAATTGGCTAAGCAATTGTCCAAACGCGGCGTCACAGATATCAAAATCTACGATGTTTCCAAAACTAATGCTTCCTACATCATCGCTGATGCTTGGAAATACACTAACTTGGTAACAATTGCACCTACATACAATTTGAACCTATACCTTACTATGGAAAACTTCATTCATGAATTGAAAGCACTTAACTTCCAAAACCATAAGGTATCCATCATTGGTAACCACTCTTGGGCATCTGCTGCAATGAAAACAATGGTTGCTCACTTTGAAAACGACTTCAAAGACATTGAAATCGTATCCGAACCACTTGATATCAAATCCTCTTTAAAACCAGAAGATCTTCCAAAAATCGAAAAAATGGCAGACGATATCAAAGCATCCATCGATGCAGCTGAAATCAAAGAAGTATTATAATATACAAACTAAAGACCGCCTGTTTAGGCGGTCTTTTTTCTTATACTTCAAAGGATACATATCTTACGTTTTAACAATATGTTGCGTAACATTTTTACAATTTAATTATTACTACTAACAGTAGAAACCAAGCTAAATTAATAGAGTTTAAAAGTCTTATGAAAGTCTAAGATTTTCACGATTTTTTGCTTGACATAAATCTAACTTTTTCATATACTATACAAGTACCTGTTACACAACAGAATACATGGAGAGGTGTCCGAGCGGCTGAAGGAGCATGATTGGAAATCATGTGTGCGGTTATCCCGTACCCAGGGTTCAAATCCCTGTCTCTCCGCCATAGTAAAAGCAGTGCTTATGCACTGCTTTTTTATTATATAAAACCAATAAAACATCAGCTAATAGAAAAAGGCTATTGACTTAACATCGATAGCCTTTTATGTTTATATCATTAGTTTATATCACTATTTATGAATTTTTTTGGCTATGTCACCAATGATTTCAGGTGTTGTTCTACAGCAACCACCTATTATCTCTGCCCCAGCATTACGCCATACGTCAACATAATCTACGAATGATGCAGGGTCGCCATACCAAGTCTTAGTTTCACTATCATAGCTTTCACCAAGATTTGGATATACAGCAATTGGTTTATCCGTAACAGTACGAATATCCTTGATCAAGGACTCTACATACTCTGGCTTGGTACAATTGATGCCAATACCAGTTATAGGTCTAACCTTGTCAATCATTTCTGCACATTTAATGATGGTTTCACCACTAGAAACATGGTGTCCATCTTTACAAGAAAAGGCAATCCACCCAGGGATTCCTCGCGATGTATATGGGTCAGACATGGCGCGAGCAATGGCAATAGCTTCGTCATAAGACGGAATAGTTTCAAAAGATAATATATCAGGGTTTTCTTCACAGAATAATGCTAGCCGAGGAATATGGAAAACCTCAAGATATTCAGTTTGTACATCAGGATATCCACGGTACTCAGAACCATCCGCCAAAAATGCACCATATGGCCCTACAGAAGCCGCCACTAATGGTTTAGGCAATGCGCCTTCAGAAAAATATCTAACCCC
>CAUHTB010000216.1 GCA_959608595.1 uncultured Veillonella sp.
GTGATCAAGATACCGATTTATTACATATAGAGCTTAGTGTAACTAATGATGGTGACCGAGGCGCCATCATATATGGTAAGAATGAGCTGGGCCATCAAGAGGTATTACAGATAATAGAAGATTTTATTGCTCATCGTAAGGTTCCTACATTAGATAGTTGGGAAATCGTGTTAGATTTAAGACCTGAGATAGAAAGCCTGTAAAGGATACTGTGGAGCTTATTATGCTATATACACCGAATAACCTTTTGTATAAGTATATTCGCTATCGATTTAGACGGATTCAGATAGAATGTAATATGGTATACGATGTAACACCAGAGGAAGAAGATGAGATTTGCCGTGATCTGTTAAAAAAGAGAGCGAAGATATTGATTCCAGTTGGCATAGTATATTGTTTGATCTTTGCTGTAAGTTTCGTTTGGCTATTAGGAACAAGTGAGGAATTAAACCCGCTAATGCAATGGGAGATAAAAGTCTTTGACTATGTCACACCCATTTTAAATAATATCGATTTTAAGTGGTATGCATATTCACTTGACCTATTGAGAGTAGCACTTATTTTAGCGCCTATAGGGATTATAAATGTATCTCCTTATATCATTTTTTCCTATATGGTTGATACCATTTTGATACGACGCAGGGTAAAAGCTTTAATTAAAGAATATTCCACTGATGAGAAACAATTTGATTGAAGTAACATATTTGACTAGGAGCGAGTATTATGAGTAATCTAAAAAACTTTGATTGGAATGGGTTTTGGAACGATGTTGATTATGCATTTGAATCTTATATAGGTAAACCTGTTACGGATAAGGATATTAAGGATGCTGAATCTGAGCTAGGCTATACATTACCTGCAACATATATTGAATTACTTAACAATCATAATGGCGGTGTATTGAATAAGAACTGCTTTATAAATAATAATGGCGACTGTGTATATGTAACAGGCATATATGGCATCGATAGAGATAAAAAATACTCTCTTATAGGTGAGATGGGTAATGAGTTTTGGATTTCTAAATGGGAGTATCCTCCTATCGGTATCGTTGTAGCCGATACGATTTCTGGTGGGCATGATATGATTTTCCTCGATTATCGTGAGTGTGGTCCTACTGGTGAACCTAAGGTAGTACGTGTTGACCAAGAAGGTGATTACTCAATCACTCTGTTAGCAGATAACTTTGGTGACTTTATTAAGAACTTATATATCAGTATTGAAGAGATTACGGATGAAGAATTTCAATCTTTAAGTGATGAGGAAAAGGTTAAGCTCCTTAATGAACAAGAGGACCTAGATGTTGATCGTACTATGGAGCTGTTAACTAACATCGGTATCGATAATTTGTCGCCTATATTACTAAGCACCTTAGGACGTATGTATAACAATAATGGTCGACCAGAAGAGGCTATCGAGTTATTTGATCGTATAGATGAGGCACATCGTGATTGGTCTTGGTATTATCGTTGTGGCTATGCTCATGCGTCTTTAGCATGTGGTGAAAGCTACGAATCTGAACATGTACAGAAAGCTTTACAGTTAATAGAGACGGCCATGAAAATGACAAAAGAAGACCACTTAGATAAACAACTTGGTTGGTGTTGTGAAGTTGTAAAATATCTATTAACTCAAATTAAGCCAAAAGAGTACAAGGCGGATTATCCTGTAATATTTGAAACCATTGAAAATTTCTACGATAAGAAAAATTGTAAAGATACTACAGAACGTAAAGATACTGAAGCTATTAATGAATATGAAGAAGTTAACTATCCTACATATGATGAAGTCCATTGGGTATTTAATAAACATACGTATAGCAGAGAAGAGTTTTCAAAAGAATACAATAAAGTAGTAGAGAAATATGTAAGTGTATATGTTGAAGGAGCAAGGTGCTAAGGACCAAGGTTGTTATAACTACTTAAAAGATATAATGCGTATAGAGGAATTTAGGGATAAGAGTGATAAATTTATTGAAGGTTATACAATTAAGATAACTAGTGAAATATCTTATCTAAAGCCTCCGACAAAAGTAAATTGTACATACGCCGAATTTTCTATTGAGGAGGGTTCCATTAAAACTGGATGTATGAATACGATTTATAGATATTATCTTAATCAACTGATTTATAATTATCATCTAAATCGTTTTTCAAAAATAGTAGAAATAGGATTATCCACAAACTTATTGGCTTCATTAATATACCGACGAACCATATTAACACTATGATGACGTGTTTGTCTCATAATATTACGTTCTTCCACACCATAAGCTGCAGCAGTTGTTGCAAAGCCATGACGTAAACTATGGGCTCCATACATAGATGGATCAAGACCAATGAGAGAAACATATTTCTTTACAATTTCTGCAATCATTTTATCGGATATGGCTGTTTTACGAAGTGACATATTTTTAGTAAAACCTCTAAATATAGGACCTTCAGTAATACCAGAGACACGTAACCATTGCTGTAGGGCACGTACTGCGTCTAACGGAGAACCAGATAGATGAGGAATCGCTACAACAGCACCTTGACCTTCTTGGTCTGCTTTTGACGATGGTACAAAGATTTCAACACCTTGTGGAGAAAACTGTAGATGTTCTACTGTAATGCCAGCAATTTCACTGCGACGAAAAGCGCCCATAAATCCAATTAAAAGAATTGCTTTATCACGCAATAATTGCAACTCAGGCACATCTAGTTTATCCATACACTCTAGAATATCTTCAATGTCTTCTAGAAGAACTGGTGTTTTACCTTGTTGGAACGTACCTTTTAATCGTCTAATCCCTCGTAAAGCTTGTTTTACTATAGGTGC
>CAUHTB010000217.1 GCA_959608595.1 uncultured Veillonella sp.
TGAAAGTATCCGCCAATTGGAACCCTTTTTCAATATCCTCAACTTTAGTAATGCGCATAGCCTTAGCTCCATAAGCCTCTGCTAATTTCACGAAGTCTGGTACATATTCAAACTCATCATTATCGATCATATCACGTGTCACAATGGAGCTTTCATCCATCAACAAATTAGTACAAGCATATCGTTTGTCGTAGAACAATTGTTGCCATTGGCGTACATTACCAAGGAAGCCATTATTCAAAATGATGAGCGTTACTGGCAAACGGTAATGCATAGCTGTGGCAAATTCTTGGATATTCATTTGTACGCCACCATCACCACAGATAGCAAATACTCGTTTACCAGGATTGCCAATTTGAGCCCCTAACGCTGCTGGGAACCCATAGCCCATCGTACCAAGGCCACCAGATGTCAACATTTGGTGTTGCCCTTTAATTTCAAGGAACTGAGTAGTCCACAATTGATTTTGTCCTACATCAGTAGCAACAATAGGACGAACATAGTGGTTATTAATATAATCAATAACAATTTGAGGTGTTAAGCCCTCTTCACCAGCTTGTGTAACAGGGCGGTCAGCCTTAAGTTGTTGTAATTGCGCAGGCCATTCACCAAGATCATGAGGTTCAATATATTCTAATAATTTTTCAATAGCTAATTTAGCATCTGCTACAATTGGAATATCTACCTTAATATTTTTAGAAATAGATGCTGCATCCACATCAATATGGATAATCTTACAATTTTGTGCAAAGGTACTTAATTTGCCTGTAATACGGTCGTTAAAGCGTGTACCAATAGAAATCATTACATCGCAATCAGTGAGTGCCACATTCGGTGCATAGCCCCCATGAATACCAATATTGCCAAGATATAAAGGATGTCGACTATCGATAGCACCTTTCCCCATCAATGTAGTTACAGCAGGAATGCCTGTTTTTTCTACTAGCTTCATCATGAGGTCGTTAGCACCACTAATGCTAACGCCACCGCCTAATAAGAATAGTGGTCGTTTAGCCTTGCTGATAATAGAGCATGCTTTTTTTACTTGTCCTACGTGAACTGTTGTATTTGGTTTATAGCCACGAATATTAACCTCTGTAGGATACTCATCAGAGCCCATAGCCTTTTGAATGTTTTTAGGGACATCCACCACTACAGGACCAGGACGACCAGTACGAGCAATATAAAAGGCTTCTTTCAAAATACGCCCTAGCTCTTTACGATCACGAATGGTAACAGCATATTTACAGATATTGCGCACAATACCAACCGTATCCACCTCTTGGAATGCGTCATTACCCATGAGGCCCAAGTCTACTTGACCTGTAATACAAACAAGGGGAACACTATCAGCGTATGCTGTTGCAATACCTGTCACAAGGTTTGTAGCACCTGGTCCAGAGGTTACCATGCACACCCCTACTTTACCTGTACTGCGAGCATAACCATCTGCTGCATGAGCCAATGCTTGCTCATGACGTGGCAAAATTACTTTTACCTTATCTTGTTTATATAATTCATCCATGATATCAATGGTTGCTGCCCCAGGATAGTTGAATAGTATATCTACCTGCTCCTCTTGAAGGGCCTTCACCACATATGCTGCGCCTGAAATCATAGGTGCCTCCTTAACTATGTAAAAAATGCATATCGCATTCTCAATATTCTCATTCGATATATCTAAAAAATTGAATATCTTATATAGATGTGTTATACTCAGTAGTGTACCACATGTTGTGGTACATGAGTATGTAATAAATCTCAAATTATAGAAATATATATTAATTTTGTCTGGAAAGGACTGTAAAACCATGAAAGAAATCTTAGGTTTCCACTTAAACGGTTGCCCTTATTGTGCAAATGCATTCCGTGCTATCGATGAACTTGTTGCAGAAAACCCTGCATATGCAGACATTCATATCAACTGGGTTGAAGATCAAGACGCTCATGAGCTCTTCAAAACTCACCCTTATGAGTACTATCCAAACTTATGGTTCGACCTCGACAAACAATATGAGGCTCAACCTGGTGAAAGCTATGACCAAACAAAAGCATTAATTAAAGCTGTATTGGACAAAGCAATCGCATAAGATTATTACATGAAAACGTGATAAAACCATTAAAAAAGAGGCTAGCATGGCTAGCCTCTTTTTTTGTCTTTCCATTCAAGATACATATGTCTAATAACTTGGATCGGTGATACCAGTAACATCCTTGGTCCACCATAACGCATAATTTCACGGATTTTTTCACGATAATTAGGTGCATAGCAATGGGTTTTACATACACTACAAAATGTTTTACTTTCCATATGAGGACATGCATCAATGCGATGCTCCGCATATTCCCAAACCTGCTCACAAGCCTCACATAGCTGCCCCTTAGGAGTATGGTGCTTATTATGACAATAGATGCCAATAATTTGGTACATAGTTTTTAGTTCTAACTTACGTTTTTCATCAACTGTCATACTACCCTCCTATTTCACGGACCATGATACCCATGCCACTTTATCAACCGTTTTATTATGAATTTCTCCATTAATGGCTAATGGTTCAATGAGATTTCTAATTTCTACTTTCATATCTTCTATATCGCCCCATGTATTATTATGAAGTCGCATAGCAAAGTAATTAACCGCTTTATCAAGGCTCATAACCTCTGTTTCAGGAACTGTCTTATAGGTTACTTTTACATTATGCCCTATTTCATGAATAACATCTAAACATGCTTTCATCTTACCATCCCAAGGGAATGAATCGCGACCAAAGAAATGTTCAGATAACATATCTACCGTT
>CAUHTB010000218.1 GCA_959608595.1 uncultured Veillonella sp.
GCATAATTATTGCATCCTTTGGATCAATTTACCAAGATGCTGTGGAGAAATCCATCGGCAGTATAGAGAAAAAAGTACGTTCCATGTATAGCGATATGGAAGTACGCCGTGTGTTTTTATCTGATGCATTAGTAGAGAAGTGGAACGAGAAATACGATGATAAGATTTCTTCTTTCACAGAGGCTATGCAGGATTTCGCTCGCAAAGGCGTTGATGAAGTATACATTCAGCCAATTACATTGGTAGCTGATCAGTGTTACCAACAAATGCGTAAACAAGCATTAAAGTTTTTACATAGCAATGAATATGGTTTTAGCCAAGTGAATATTGGTAAACCGTTACTCACGTCTTTAGGTGTAAAAAACTATGCTGACGATTATGAAGCGACATTAGAAAGTATCGTGCGTCATGTTAATACAAAAGCACTTAATAAATCTGTAGTGCTCATGGCAAATGGTCAAAATCAATTAGAGTTTAGTACATTACAATTGAAAGCCATGTACGGCGCAGCACCAAATGTAGTAGTATTCACTACAAATGGGTTCCCTACATTTAAACAAGCACTTACATTATTAGATCGTATGGGTCATAAAGACTTATTAGTAGTACCATTAGCTCTTATTGGTTCTACACATTTAATGGACTATCTTGGTGGTGAGCGTTCTGACTCCATTTATGCATTGCTTGCTGAAGAAGGGTACAATGTAGATATTTGGAATGAAGGCCTTGGTGAAAACCCTTATGTACAAGATTTATTCTTGAAACATTTAGGCCAAGCTATCCGCATGTCTGATCGGAAGCGTCCCATGCCTCGTGAATCTGTAAAACCTGTAATGACAAACTCTCGTATGGAAGCACAAGGTATGATTTCTTAGTTTGATCTCTCACATAATTAGACATACATCTCTCCACACTCCTTTATATACGTAAAAGTCCTCCTTGTTGGAAATCCAATGAGGAGGATTTTTAATTTTACTATGAAAAATATTTATAATATCCATTTTATACGTCCTATGGTATGCCCCTAATGTGTCGTCTATGGTATGATTAAGATACATTATTAATTATATAAGGAGACTTCCATGAAACAAGCTATTTTAGTTGTTGCTTTTGGGTCCACTGTTGACAGTGCTCGCGAACATAATATTGATTCCGTAGTAGAACATATCCGTAAAGCGTATCCGGACTATACTGTGGAACTAGCATTTTCCTCTCGTATCATCGTTAAGCGTTTACGTGAACGCGGTATTGATGTACCTACAGAACAAGGGGCATTAGAAACACTTATCCAAGACGGGTATACACATGTGTATGTACAACCACTTCACTTCACTGGCGGTGAAGAGTTTGATAAATTGAAAAACAATATCCTCGTTCATGAAGGGGAGGGGCAACTAGAAGTATTGCGTGTAGGTAGACCTCTCGTGTACTACATGGGCCAAGAGGAACATTCAGATGATTACCAAATTTTAATTGACCGTTTCATTAAATCTCTTAACATTTCTAAGGACGACGGTTTATTACTAGTTGGTCATGGTGGCCTAGGCTCTGGCAACTCCTCGTATGGTAATTTACAGTTTAAATTAATTCGTGATGGCCTTACAAATGTACGTATCGCCGTTTTAGAGAATGCTCCTTATGTGGCTGATGTAGCTATGCCATGGGAATGGCTTGATGGGAAGCGTCCAAATACAATTTATGTGCACCCATTATTATTAGTTCTTGGAGATCATGCACAAAACGATCTTTTTGGTGACGAAGAAGATAGCGTTATTAATGAACTTGCCGATTATGGTTATGAAGTTAAACCAATCCATAGCGCACTTGGTGAATATGAAGCAATACAAGATATCTTCCGTCAACATGTGCAAGATTGTATTGATGATTTGTATGGCAAACGTAGTCCACATCGTCCAACAATTCCAAATATTAAATAGTAGTTTTGTATATCTTGTATAAATTAGTTATAATAAAAGATATGAAATTTATAAATAGAATGTAACTATAAGAATAGGAGAACCCCATGAAAGGTAAATTATATGGCATTGGCGTAGGCCCTGGCGATTCTGAATTGATGACTGTGAAAGCTGCTCGCATCGTAGGTGAAGCAGATATTATTATCACACCTAAAACAGAAAAGAAAGATGGTTCCGTAGCCCTTGATATTGCATCCCCATATATACAAGAACATACAGAAATCGTTCCCGTTGTATTCCCAATGGTGTTGGATGATTCTACGCAAGAGGAAGGCTGGCAAGAGGCTAAACGCGTTATCTTGTCTTACTTAGATGAAGGTAAAAGTGTTGTATTCATAACATAGGGTGACCCGATGTTCTATAGTACATATATGTATGTATATCGTTTGATTGAAAATACAGGTCATGAAATTGAAACAATTCCTGGTGTGACTGCATTCTGTGCTATCGGATCTCACCTTGGCTATCCAATTGTAGAGAAGGAAGAGGTATTGGCCATCGTTCCAGCTACAGCGCCTAAAGAAAAAATCGATGCTGTATTAGCTGTTGCAGATGATGCAGTTATCATGAAGGTATATAAAAACTTTGATGAAGTACAAGAAACCTTGATTAAACATAATATGGCAGATGATGCGGTTATGATTAGCCGTGTAGGTTTGCCTGATGAGCAAGTATTCGTAGGTTTAGATAATATACCAAAAGATACTAAACTCAACTACTTATCTACAATTCTTGCAAAACGTAAGGATCGTTAACAAACACATCGTATTACGAGGTAATATCTATGAACACAGTACAGATTCCACGTGTTGTCATTG
>CAUHTB010000219.1 GCA_959608595.1 uncultured Veillonella sp.
ATAATCGAATTTTTTCGAAAATAGATTTTCATATAGGAGAACTCATATGATTTATAATACAATTCAATACGTAGTGGACAACGGCATTGGTACGTTGACATTTAATCGCCCTACAGTGGCGAATGGTTTTAATATCGAGATGTGCAAGGAGATCCTTGAGGTTTTAGATAAAGCACATAATGATGAAAGTGTTCGTGCATTGCTCATCAATGCTGAAGGTAAGGTATTCTCTGCTGGTGGCGATTTAACAGAAATGGAACGGGCTGTAAATGATGGTGATACAGAGTCTTTATTTGAAATTGTTGAACTAGTAGCTCAAATTTCTATGGCTATGAAACGCTTACCTAAACCTGTTATCATGAGCCTTCAAGGTGCTGCAGCAGGTGCGGCGTTCAACATGGCGTTAGCTGCAGACTTTGTTGTAGCGGCTAACAATGTACGCTTTATCCAAGCTTTCGTAAACGTCGGTCTTGCTCCAGATGCAGGTGGTTTGTTCTTGTTGACTCGATCCATTGGCATGAACCGTGCTATGCATATCGTTATGACTGGTGAAGCCGTATCTGCTGAAAAAGGTAAAGAACTTGGCTTTGTATATAAAGTTTGTGAATTAGAAGATTTAGAAACTGCTACAAGACGTCTTGTAGAGAAGTTAGCTAAAGGTCCTGCACAATCTTACCGCGTTATGAAAGAAATGATGTGGAATAGCTTCTTATCTGGCTGGGAAGAGTACAAGAAGTTTGAAGTAGAAAATCAATGCTCCTTAGGTCTTTCTGAAGACTTTAAGGAAGGTGTACTATCTTTCACAGAACGCAGTCGCCCTAAATTTGGTCAAAAATAATAATTATTCTCTTGTAATTCTTTGGAATATCATGTATTTTATAAGCAGTTACTAATATAATTCGAACCGATGTGGCTCTATATATTGAGTTACATCGGTTTTTGCTTTCATAAAAAAGCAAAAGTGTATATAATAGTACTATTATAATAGTTTTAGGAGGTCATTATTACATGGCTCAAGATACAATTAAATGTTATGACGGTCCTAGTGATGTAGTCCAAGCATTGGCGGAGGATTTTATTGATTTTACTAATGATGAAATTAGCCGTACTGAAACGTGCATCGTTGGTATTACTGGGGGTACTGTTATAAATGGTTTGTTAGAATTACTTAACTCTCCTGAATATATTGAGCGCCTTAATTGGGAACGGATATTCTTCTTGTGGACTGATGAGCGTTTCTTACCACAAGCGCATGAGGATAATTACTTCAATCGCGTAAAACCTCATTTGCTATGCAAGGCAAAGGGGGCTGCTCATTTCTTGCCCATTAATACGGATTCTAAAACCGTACATGAAGCGGCTGAAGAATATGAAAAAGAGGTTCGCAATGTCCTAAAGGCATGTAAAAAATCTGGTCTTGATTTAGCGTTGCTTGATTTAGGCGAGGATGGTCATACGGCAGGATTATTTGCAGGCTCTCACGCATTGCGTGTAGCTGATCAAGATGTAGTGGCCGTTGAAGATGGCAAGGTATGGGAACGCATTTCTATGACATTTTCTTTCCTAGCAAAATCTGATGCTGTCTGGTTTACTGTGACTGGTGAAAGCAAGCGAACTGCATTGACAAAGGTATTATACCAACGCGAAGATTACGAGGATTTAACGTGGGAAAAACGCATTGGTCGTACATTGCCTGGTGCTGTGCTTTCACAAGAAGCTGTGACCTGGTATGTGGACAAGGCAGCCTATAATGATGTACACTAAAAGATGTAAGTTTTAGTAAATATAAAGGAGATACATATGGGATCTATAGGAACACCTGAATTAATAGTTATATTAGTGATCGCTTTAGTTATCTTCGGACCTGGTAAATTACCTGAAGTAGGTAAAGCTATTGGTAAGGGCATCAATGAATTTAAAGATGCTATTTCCGGCCCTAAAAAAGCTGTTGATGAAACGAAAGAAGCCGTTAAAAAGGCGACTACTATCGACGTAACAGCAGGGGCCAAAAACGACGATAAACATAAAGAAGCTAATGATTAATAGGAGGTATCACTATGTGTAAAGATTGTGGTTGCGGTGAAGATAATGGTGTTGTAACAAAGGTATTTACTGTGCCTGGTATGATGTGCAATAACTGTAAAGAAACTGTTGAAGGTGCATCCCTTGGTTTACCTGGCGTTTTGAGCGCAGAGGTAAATTTGCCAGAGAAAACAGCGACTGTTTCTTTTGATCCAGCAAAAGCATCTGTTGAAGTTATTACAAAAGCTATTGAACGTACAGGCTTTGAAGTAGAAAGCGTTGCAGATGGTGTACAAGAACATAGTCATGGTTTACTAGGAACATTGAAACGTTTCTTCAAATAATCGAACCCATAGGGCTGTATTGAAACACTGTTTCGATGCAGCCTTTTTTCATAAAGAGGTAATAAAATGATACGCAAGTTTGATGCTAAAAATTTCAAGTGGGATGGCGTCGATACCTTGGTATATAAACAAGATGGTAGCCCTTTTAAAGATGTAACACGTCAAGTTTTATACGATGGGGCTTTTGATATTCCATGCCAATTCCGCTATTTTGAATGCTTGCCAGGTGGGTATTCTACGCTTGAATATCATGAACATACACATATGGTTATGATATTCCGTGGGAAGGGTCAAGTCTTATTAGGCGATGAAATCCATGATGTAGAAGCTGGTGATTTTATTGAAATTCCAGGTAAAACGATACATCAATTCCGGGCTAATAAAGGAGATTATATTGGGTTCCTTTGCTTGGTTAACCAAGATCGGG
>CAUHTB010000220.1 GCA_959608595.1 uncultured Veillonella sp.
ATTATAATCCTATTTAGTATTACTGTCAATTATATGAAACCTTCACCAATTCGGTACATTCACTACTCTTAGCCTTCTCAACTTATCTAAATTTGACAATTTTACCAATCCAAGGATTCTTTTATCCCTGTCTTCAGAGGATATATTATCTATTATCATGATTATAACTGTTTCATAGCATTATGCAGTGATTGGCACACATAATCTATTTGTTCTTTATTATGCGCAGCAGTCACCGTTAGTCTAATTCTGCTTTCACCAATAGGTACTGTAGGCGGACGAATAGCGGTACCTATAATGCCATCCTCATATAGATAATCAGATACGGCAAGTGTATCTTCATTACGCCCTATTAGTATTGGGAAAATTGGCGTTTCATTAGTAGCATCAATTCCCATAGAAATCAATTGATCTGCCATATAGTTTACATTTTCATGTAAACGCGCTAAAACAGATGCATCTGTCTCAAGAACCTGTAATGCAGCTAAGGCCGCCCCTATATCAGCAGGAGATAATGCGGTAGAGAATATAAAACTGCGGCTCGTATTAACGAGATAATCTATGATAGTACTATTTGCAGCTACATAACCACCAACAGAGCCTAAAGATTTACTCAATGTACCAAGTTGTATGTCTACTTCTTTTTCGAGTCCAAAATAGGCCGCTGTACCATGACCATTACCAATAGTTCCAGTTGCATGGGCATCATCTACCATGAGCAGTGCATTATAGTCACGGCTCAGTTCATATAGCTTATCTAATGGTGCAATATCACCATCCATGCTAAAGACACCATCAGTAACGATGAGTTTTCGTGTACTACGATCCGCTTGTTTTAGTAAAAACTTTAATTCCTCTACATCGCAATGATTATACGCCTTTATGGATGCTTTACTTAAACGACAACCATCAATAATACTAGCATGATTAAGAGCATCACTAAAAATAATAGTATTCTTATCAGCTACGGCAGAAATAGTCCCTACATTGGCCATATAACCTGTATTAAATACGAGCGCTTTTTCTGTATTCTTAAATTTTGCTAATGCATTTTCAAGCTCTGTAAACAATGGAAATGTTCCAGACACAAGTCGAGACCCACCTGAGCCAGTACCATATTCTTGAGTCCCTTTCAGGGCCCCTTCTATGACACGAGTATCAAAAGTTAAGCCCAAATAATTATTTGAAGCCATCATTAAATATTCTTTATCATCTCGTTTTACTCGCACTGCATCTAGAGGACAGTATTCTCTTAAGGTTCGTAAATTATGGTTCTCTATCTTAGAATCTAATTGTTCTTTAAAAAATTTGTACATTCTATCTCCGTTGAACAAGTACTGGAGTACGCTCCAAATACTCAATTACACTTTCACTATCTATATCAGACCGTACAAAGAAAACGCGGCCCCCTATATCTGAACCAAATTCTTTCATATTAGGAAGGCGATGGTATACACCATTACAAGCAACATAACCTACTGTATAGTCTGGATCATCAGACCAACATAATTCGCCCACAATACCATCTGCTGATTGAACCTTTGAAGCTAATACTAAAGCCTCTCTCATATGTTCATTATCACCTAATGCATAAGAGTCAAAGGAGTCCATATGACTAACACGTACTCCGCGGTCACCTGTATCTAAGCGCTCGCCAGTAATGGCATCCACTAACATAGCGCCGCGCATAGATTTATCTAAACTTTTTAACAAAGATATAGCTTTAAGAACAGCTGCCTCACTAATATGAGGACCTTGTAAAAGCTCAGTCGCCAATTGATGGGATTCAGAAATACTACTAGTTTTATGTTCCTCTACCTTAAGACAGTCAATATATGTAATCTTCTCCGGTGGGATTAAATCTACAGTAATATTGATAAAATCAGCTCTTCCTTTACTGTGATGCAGTGCGCGATCAGCTAACGATTGAGCTATAGCCCCTACTTCTTCTAACTTCACAATCCGCTCTGCCCCAGAAATATGGTGGCCCCCTTTTTCATGGGGACCACCTTGAGCAGCACGCATGCGTACACTATATAATTCAGCCATTATGACACCTTCCCTTTAATAAGATCATTTTTAGGTACTTGGCTGTGAATTTTACGGAATACTTTCACAAATACTGGTGCCATAATAACAGTAAAAATCATGCCAGGCACTGCTAATGCAACCATAGGTAATGCAGCTTTACCGATATATACAGACAAGGTCAATCGCGCTAATGCAGATGCAATCGGGCCAGAAATCATAATACCTATCATATGATTGTGGCACATCCAAAGAATTAGCCCTACGATAAGTCTAAATTGCATAGCAATCATAACATTCAAAATAGTTTGTGTACCTAGTGCTAAACCGATTAAACTAGATAGACATCCGCTAATAATATATTTCTTAAATCCGAATACGGCACATATGGCTACCGCCAATGGAGCTGACAGTTGAAACTCTATACCTGGAATGACATTAGGTATTTTAATAGCACCTAATACAGTAATCATAGCCGTTAAAATAGCAACCTCTGTAATGTACCGAATATTCTGATTCATGATGTTTCTCCTCTACTTAGAAAATGTCAACCACAATCACAACTCTTTGTTTACATTATAATTTCAATATACATATTTATCAACTAAAAACACAAGATAAGTTAACAAATATCACACAAAAAAATCGAGCCATCATGACTCGATCTTTTTATCTTAATATTTTTGTTGCTCTTTAAGTCTCTTAGCAATATCTCGTTTAGCATCGCGTTCTACCATA
>CAUHTB010000221.1 GCA_959608595.1 uncultured Veillonella sp.
AGGCGATGTAACTGTTACACATGAAGGTGGAACCAATGTGTATACGGCCTCTGTGCTAGAGGGTAATGAAGAGTATAATGCTTCTGAATCTATGGTAACTGATGAAGATACATCTTATAACCGACGAGATGGCAATCAATTACATGTGGAAGACTCCGAAACAGGATATTCCTTGGCATTAGGTCGTCATGCAGGCGAGACTGAGACTAAATCAAGTCAAGCTGATTTAAAAGGACAAGAACCTATTCAAGATACATCTGTTTCTGCTGAATCCATTTCGCATGAGACTGCTCCAGAGAATTCTGGTTCTCTAGAGAATACAGAATATAATTCCACAGAACCTGGTATGGATGAAACTATTGTAATGCCTGCAGTTTCTGCTGTGGGACTCTCCAATGGTGAGCATCATGCCACTCCATTGATGGATAAGACTATTGTTCTTGATGCTGTTACAGATGAACTTCGCAATCGAGCTAATTCTGTAGAGGATACGATTGCTATGGGCGAATCTGTAGAGGCTCTTGAAGCTGATGAAGCAGAACATATTGAGGCTACACAAATGATTGGTGGGGTCGATGAGATTAAAACAGCAGAAGGCCCATCTGTATTGGATGAAACGCGCTTGTTTGATGCTTCCGAAATAGAGGCTCAATTGGCAGCCGCTAGTATGGTTGAAGAAGAGGTACCAACAGGGCAATGGGCTAAAGCGGCACATGAAGATAAATGTATTGAATTGGCAATCGCGCCATTTATTCATGCCTTCGGCGTATTGCATGGAGATACACAACATTATGTGGAATCTATTACAAGAGATGCATTAGCAGCTCTTAATATTACAAAGTTAGCTGAAGTCAATGCACTTCTTGATAATATTGTTATTCAAGAAGCCTTGATGAGTATGCAAAAGGCTTATGCTGCGACGAATACAGAGTGGATGAAATCCGCCGCCTTAGGTGCGTTCTTAGATGTAGTACAATCACCTAAGTCTAGTACTCCGTACCTTGTAGCCTTTGATGCGTTACGTGTATTGCCACACTTGACATTAGGTCATTTCCAAGTCATGGCATTGACACTATTGCTACAATATTCTAGAAACTCTAATAATTATGGATTAATTCATTTCCAACATTATGTAGAGAAATATATTGAGCCATTTATTTCTGATTTGCCTCAAAATAATTCTTTCTACCGTCAATTAGATTACTTACGCTGTACACAAGAGGAACGTGAACCGATTACATTAGCCCAAGTATTATCCAATTCTTATCCATTCGTGTTCAATTATCGTGGTTTCTCCAAGGAGGAACTCTTCCGTGCTACCGATGGTCATGGTGTGGATCCGCGCTATGTAGTGCGTAGCTTGAACTCCAATCTATATAAATTGGCTTTGGTTGATGAGTCTTTAGCACCACGATTCTTTAGACAAACACGCATTTCCGATTCTATGGTACAACGAGATCTCATCGCTCTTATGAAGAGTAAACCGACTGCTTTCAGAGGTCAAGAAGCACGTGATATTATGGATGATATTTCTCCAGTTCTCTTAGATTTAGCAGATGTATTTGATCATACGCCTATGTCTAAAATCAGTTTAACATTACTTGGCCTATATTTAGGTCGTGCTCATGTGAAAGCTACGATTGGTGAAGAATTCGATTTATCTCATTGGTTCTAATGTGTAAAATTAATTGCTAAGAACTAATACTAAAGAATTAATACTAAAGAATTAATACTAAAGAATTAATACTAAAGAAATAATAACTGTATACTAAAAGGTCTCCCTAGATTATATAGGGAGACCTTTTTACGTTTATTGTATATTATTAGTTTTATTATAGGTTAAAAGATATGCTAGAAGCTATTAAAACCGAATTCTTCGATTCCTTCCACGTCTTTTAGTATTACTGTACGGCCTGTAATATCGATAATGCCTTCATCTCTTAGGCGCCCGAGTTCGCGGCTAAGTGCTGTGCGAGATACATTGAGTACTTCTGCCATTTGCTCGCGGTTATGTGGCAAATGGATTGTTGTAGACTGCTGACGTTTATAAATGTCTGTTAAGTACGCGAAAATCTTCTCGCGCATACCTTTCAAGGTAAGATAATGAACCTTTCTTGTAAGGAGAATAGCTTTTTCAGACAAGTCCTCCAATAGGTTGGACAAGATTTTTGTTTGGCATTGTTGGCAATCAGGCAATGTATCAATAAATGTTTCAAGAGGAATGAACATAATTTTACTAACCTTTGTAGCTTTAATCGTAGCAGGCCATAATGGTTGTTTACTAAATAGTAATGCTTCACCAAAAATATCAGACTGTTCAAGGTTAGCCATAATAACGCGTTGGCCCATAACATTTTCACGTGTCAGTAACGCACTGCCTTCGAGAATAACGCCAATGCCTTCCATAGGATCCCCAGAGAGGGCAATAAAATCATTTTTCTTATAGCTATGCACAATAACTTTCGCATTATTTAAATAACTGCGTAGTTCAGGTTCGCCCAACTTATTAAATAAAGGGCATTTAATTAGAGTAGGTAGATATTGGTTGATAATGTCATTTGAAAGTATTTGCTTCATGGTCGCCTCCGGTGTGACGAAGTCTATAGTAAATTAAAATGATTATTTGTATAATAATAGTATAAGGTCAAACGACCTACCTGTTCCGAAAGGGGAGCCAGGTAAAAGTTTTGAAAAAGTTTTTTATTTGTTGCTCAAGCTACAGAAATTGTATCATCTTTACGTTATACTTTCA
>CAUHTB010000222.1 GCA_959608595.1 uncultured Veillonella sp.
AAAATATGGTAAACTAAAAGAATATTTATCCTATGGAGGTTAGAACGTTGGAACATAAAGATATTGAAAAAACTATAGCTCCTGAAGAAGTTGTATCTGTTAACTTTATCGAAGCTATCATCAACAAAGATAACGAAACTGGCAAATACGGTGGTCGTGTGTTAACTCGCTTCCCACCAGAACCAAATGGTTACTTACATATTGGTCATGCTAAATCTATTTGTCTTAACTTTGGTATTGGCAAACAGTACAATGGCTTAACAAATCTTCGTTTTGATGATACGAATCCTGCAAAAGAAGATGTTGAATACGTAAACTCCATCATGGAAGATGTAAAATGGCTCGGCTTTGAGTGGGCTGATGAACCACGTTATGCATCTGACTATTTTGGTCAAATGTACGAATATGCTAAGAAATTGATTTCTCTTGGCAAAGCGTATGTAGATGATCAAACGGCTGATGAAATTAAACAAACCCGTGGCGATTTCTCTACCCCTGGTGTTAATAGCCCATACCGCGATCGCAGCGTAGAAGAAAACTTGAAACTCTTCGAAGAAATGAAAGATGGTAAATACGCTGATGGTGAAAAGGTATTGCGTGCAAAAATCGACATGGCCCATCCTAATATCGTTATGCGTGACCCTGTTATTTATCGTATTGTAAATGCAGAACATCATAATACAGGTAATGAGTGGAAGATTTACCCTATGTATGACTTTGCTCATCCTATTGAAGATGCTATCGAACGTGTTACACACTCTATCTGTACTTTAGAGTTTGAAGTTCATCGTCCATTGTATGATTGGGTACTTGAGGATTGGGATGATACTGAAATTCCGCAACAAATTGAATTTGCTCGTTTAAATGTAACTAAAATGGTTATGTCCAAACGTAAATTGCGTGCACTTGTGGAAGCTGGTCTCGTAGCTGGCTGGGATGATCCTCGTATGCCTACTATTTCTGGCTTGCGTCGTCGTGGTTACACGCCAGAAGCAATTCGTGATTTCTGTGATCGCATTGGTGTCGCTAAAGCTGATAGCGTTGTTGATATTGCTTTGCTTGAGTTCTGTATCCGTGAAGATTTGAAACTCAAAGCTACACGCCCTATGGTAGTTATTGATCCTGTGAAAGTTGTTATTACGAACTATCCAGAAGGTCAAACTGAACTTTGCACAGTTGAAAATAATCCAGAAAATGAAGAGTTGGGTAACCGTGAAGTTGTATTCGGTCGTGAAATCTACATTGAACGAAATGACTTTATGGAAGAGCCAGTTAAGAAATTCTTCCGCTTGGCACCAGGTAAAGAAGTACGCTTAAAAGGTGCATACTTCATTACATGTACTGATGTTATTAAAGATGAGAATGGCAATATTACAGAAATACACTGTACATATGATCCAGAAACTAAGAGCGGTAGCGGTTGCACTCGTAAGGTAAAAGGGACATTGCACTGGGTTGAAGCATCTACTGCAGTAGATATTGAATCTCGCTTATATGATTATTTACTTAAAGAAGATTCCGATGGTAAAGACTTCTTGGGCGATTTCAACCATGACTCCTTACAAGTATTCCACAGTAAAGGGGAAGCATGTCTTGCTAATACTGTACCAGGAGACCATTTCCAATTCTTGCGCCAAGGTTACTTTGTAACTGATAAAGATAGCACACCAAATCATATCGTAATGAACCGTATTGTTGGTTTACGCGATAGTTGGGCTAAGGCACAAAAAAAATAATTTAGTCAGTCATATACGTTGCTAAGATAATGATAAAGAACCGCTCCACTAAGGGCGGTTCTTTACTACTGTGTTGTTACTATAAATGTTGAGCGTTTGTGACATTAACATTTCACTAGAGGAGATATATGAAAAAATTAGTATTACTTGCTACTGTAGCTGCTGTATTAGTATCTGTTCCAGTAATAGGTTCTGCAGCAAACATTAAGTCCGTTTTGAATAAAAGTCAAACTGTAACATATCAAGGTGTTAAATTACCTGAAGGTGTTACAATGTATCAAAATAATCCTAAAGCACTTTTTGCAGGCGATGCCAAAAAAGATATTAAATCTGTGTTTATAGAAGCGGGCGCTACCTCTGCTAATGTATCTACATTGAATATTAAGAACGAAAATGAAATGAACTATGCTGTATATGGTGATGTAGTATTAGGAAAGAAATTATCTGGTCGCATGAGTGAAACTAAGCATGTCAATGCAGATCCATCTTCACTAGGTGCACTTGCCTCTGCTATTAATAAGGGGGATAGTCCAATCCTTGGTACTTTCACAGTTGTAACGCCATTAGCTAAACAAGGTAATGTATACGAAGGAACATTAAAATATAAAAGCATAGCTAATAATAATTCTTATAATGAAGTTTTGCATATTAGCCTTTTTGATGATAAGTATACTGGTCCGAATGCACGCTTTATCGCTATAGATGAAGCTAATGATGCTGCGATATTCCCTAAAGTTAAGACTTTACTAACGGTTAAAAAATAAATAATTATTGAAAATATATATCAATTATTCTTGACAATTTTTCTCATCAAGAGTACTATTGGCATATAGGAATTATTCTCATTAGAGAAAGTTCTAACGATGTGCAACAGGCAGGTACTATTATGATGAATTCAATTGACCATATCATTGGATATCATTGTGCACCGGCAATTCGAGGTATCAAGCTTTCGAACTTGGTTTCTATTCCACGGGACATGAATGAACAAATCCAATTTGTATTGA
>CAUHTB010000223.1 GCA_959608595.1 uncultured Veillonella sp.
GTGTTACCATTTCTGAAGTAACAGCAGCTATTAAGGGACAAAACTTACAGGCTGCGGCAGGTACAGTTGGTCAAAATCCTACTAATGGGGAACAAGCATTTCAATATCCTATCAAAATTGAAGGTCGTCTTGTGACACCTGAACAATTTGGTAACATTGCTATTAAAAGCTCTAATGGTAAGGTATTGCATCTAAAAGATGTTGCTCGTATTCAAATTGGTGCTAAAGGATATGACTTTATTGCTAAGTCCGCGCATAAAGAGGTAGCAGGTTTTGCTATTTCCTTACAAAATGATGCGAATGCATTAGAAACTGTTGCGAATGTTAAGAAGGTACTAGATGAACAATCTAAATCTTTCCCACCAGATATGCAATATAACGTGGTTGTAGATAATACTAAATTCGTAAGTGCTTCCATTAATGAGGTAGAGCATACATTTGTAGAAGCATTGTTACTCGTTCTTATCGTAGTATATGTGTTCCTACAATCTTGGAGATCTACGATCATTCCTATGATTGCCGTACCAGTATCCTTGCTTGGTACATTTGGGGCTTTCGTATTACTTGATTTCTCTATCAATACGTTAACATTATTCGCCATGGTATTGGCTATTGGCCTCGTTGTTGACGATGCTATCGTAGTAGTAGAAGCGGTAGAGTATGAATTAAAATATAATGGCTTACCTCCGAAAGAGGCGGCTATTAAAGCGATGGAAAATGTACAAGGCCCTGTAATTGGTATCGCCTTTGTATTGGTAGCTGTATTCGTACCGGTTGCCTTCATGGGTGGTATGACAGGTATTCTTTACAAACAGTTTGCTTTAACAATCGCTGTATCTGTTGTTATTTCTGCGATTGTTGCCCTTGTATTAACACCAGCACTATGTGCTACGATGTTAAAACCTCACACACCTAAAGAGCGTGAAGATTGGGTACATCGTCAGTTAAACAAATTCAATGCAGGCCTCGAACGTTTCAGCAATTGGTATGGTATCCAATTGGCTCGTTTAAGCCATCGTTTGAGCTTAACTGTTATTGCATTGTTAATCTTTGCTGGTGGTACTGGTTTAGTATTCCATTTCTTACCAACATCCTTTGTACCTGCAGAGGATAGCGGTTATTACATGATTGCTGTTAATGAGCCGCCAGGTGCCACATCTGAGCGTACGATGGCGACCCTTGAAAAAATTGCCTCTTTCTTGGAAGGTAAAAATGATCCTGAAAAGCCAAAAGATGAGCAATTATTCCAAGAGGTATTTACTGTAGCAGGCTTTGACCTCTTAGGGGGCGGTCAAAAATCTAGTGCAGGTGTAATCTTTGCTACTATGTCTGACTGGAAGTATCGTACAACACAAGCAACATCAATTAATGCAATGGTTGGTCAAACATTTGGCTTTGCTGCTGAAAAGGTACCAGAAGCAACTGTAGTTGCTTTGAATCCACCATCTATTCCTGGTTTAGGTGCTACTGGTGGTTTCAGTATGTATATCATTAATAAAGCTGGTGACAGCCCACAAGTTATGGCGGAACGTGCTAATGAATTCTTAGCAGAAGCTCGTAAGAGTCCAGCAATTCAATCTATTTACACTACATTTGATACATCTACACCATCCTTACAATTTGATGTGAATCGTGAAAAAGCGGCTCAAGATGGTGTGGCATTAGCTGATATCTTTACTACATTGCAAGGTTTCTATGGTAGTATTCAAGTCAATGATTTCACTACATATGGTAAAAACTATAAAGTAGTAGTTCAAGCTGAAGACGCTTACCGTCAAAATGCGGAACAGCTTAATATGCTAGCTGTTCGTAATAGCAAGGGACTTATGGTTCCAGTATCTAACTATATTACGAAGGAACAAACTGGTACACCATCTAGTATTACTCGTTTTGATAATGCGATGGCTGTACAAATCGGTGGTTCTCAAGCGAATGGTTATTCCTCTGGTGATGCTATTAATGCATTGAAAGAGGCGGCAGCTAAAACTTTACCAGCCGGTTATACATATGACTGGGCAGGTCAATCTCGTGAAGAGTTGAAAGCTGGTTCTCAAACCATCATGATTCTTGGTTTAGGTCTAGTATTTGTATTCTTAATCTTGGCCGCCTTGTATGAATCTTGGAAGGTTCCATTTGCCGTATTGTTCTCCGTACCATCTGGTATGATTGGTGCTTCTTTAGTTCCATTCTTGTTGAACTTTACAGGTAGATATTCCTTAGCTAACGATATTTATATGCAGATTGGTCTCTTAGCACTTGTTGGTTTGGCTGCAAAAAATGCGATCTTAATCATCGAGTACGCTAAGATCCGTGTTGACGAGCGCGGTATGAATGTAGTTGATGCTGCTATCGAAGCTGCAAAAATTCGTTTGCGCCCAATCTTGATGACATCCTTTGCCTTTATTCTTGGTGTATTCCCATTAGCTATCTCTACTGGTGCTGGCTCTGGAGCTCGTACATCCATGGGTATTACAGTAGTAGCAGGGATGACAACAGCAACATTATTTGGTATCTTTATCATTCCAATGTTGTTTATCATCGTTGAAACATTTGGTCCTGGTTTGTTAACAAATCGTAAAAAAGACCATGAATAATTTCCTACATTAGCTGATAATGAGGAATGTTAAAAGCACGTCACTACATAGTAGTGGCGTGTTTTTTTGTATAATGTATGGTATAATAATATAGTTGAAAATCGGATTGACCTAGGTCAATATAAAATGTGAAA
>CAUHTB010000224.1 GCA_959608595.1 uncultured Veillonella sp.
CATTTATCACTTTATTTTGATACCTTTGAAAGCATCTTTCACCCCATCCATTTGGCGTTTTACATTATCAAAGGATGCTTTTAAATCCTCAGGAGGCTTAAAGTTATCGAGATCTTTAGACGACTCAGATGCACGTTTGCTATTTTCGCCAGCTTGCTTCATGCCAGCTTTAATCCGATCCATATTCTCATCGATCTCATCGAAGGATTCGTCGTAGATGATAAAATTACTGCCCCCGTGGGACGTAATATTGAGTGGCCCCATTGTAAGCTGACCATTATCGATGCGAAGCGCATCTGTGGAAATGGTCGTAATATTCGTATTCACCTTCACATCACTAAAGGACAGATGCCGCCCCTTATTGTGAAAGTTCCCAGTAATGCTTTGGATCGGTATAAGCATATAGTGGCCTTCTCCAGACCAGAAATTACCCCACACCTCCATATCACGAGGCAAGCCTTCGCTTTTAAAGTTCAAATTAGCCGACACCGGTACAACAAATTCAGGTGTTTTAAGAGCCTCACTACTATCAAGGTCCTTTGCTATCCCTGTAATCGTATAGGCTCTTGTATCTAGATTATATACACCTTTTGCCTCTAATTTGCCACTATATACATTAGCATTAACATTTTCAAAATTTAAAATGCCATCTTGGTACGTCACATCACCCACTACGTTTTCAAAGGTAAGCGCAGGAATACGTAAAATAGGCATCGTTACACGGCCTTTAGCCAACGGTCGATTAAAATCACCAGTTACTCGCGTCAGCAAGGTCATAGCATCGTGAATATCATCGCCAAAACCAAGAGAGGCGGGGTCCACACCTTTCACATCAAACTGTAAATCTAACTGAGGCATGCGATGCTTTAACACATCCTTTAAATCAACGCGACCTTTTAGTGTCATTCCATCACCAATAGCGGTTCCACCAAACTTACCGGTTTCCATATCAATGCGAATAGCGCGCTTACTATCAAGATGGATTTTAGCCTCTACATTCTTCATCACATAGTGACGATTTTTCTGAAAGATTTCTAGCTGATTATTTCTAAGTGTAATGGTAAGGTCCAAATGTTGACCTTCCCAATTAAAATTACGAACCTTTTTAGCCAATTCCTCTTGCCGATCTTGCGTCGTCTTTTTAGGCGGCTTAGGTCGCGGCTCCACCTCATCAAGAGGCTTATTCACATCAGGTGAGGCAGGCACGAAGTCGAGCCGGTTGTTATCATCTAAATCGACTACAATGGTCGCATCATTTAGCTCGATTCCGTTTATGGCAGAAGCCTTAAAGTTACGAGTGACTACGTCCCACATATTAACGCGTATCTTACCACTGGGAACGGTGAGCAATTCACGACCTTCAGGGTCCTTCCACACCAAATCGGTAAAGGATAATGTCCCCCACGGCGTTGCAGTTAAACTCTCTACGGTTACAGAACCACGCATCATCGTTTGTCGCGCCATAACCTCGTTGAAGATAACACCCATCCCACGACTCGCTATTGTAGCCAATACAAAGAAAATAATCGCTCCAATGGCAAGAAAAGCAGCAATGCCTTTTAGGCCTTTCTTATACAATTGTTTATATTTTGTCCAATAGGAACGTATGTAATATTTCATAGCATTATTATATCATGATGCATTTATATTTTTATTTTAATGGGGCCCCAAAACATATCGGCCTGAATATTGAAAGGAGTGTCCCATTAAAATAAAATAGCTCCACTAATCTTTAAGATGTTATGCTTTTGCTTGTTTACCGTATTTTACAAGGCTTTCAGCTTCAATTTCTTCTTGAGTGCGATAGTCTTGAGGAATGTCAGACAAACGAATCCAGCTGCGAACTGCTTCTACTAATACGATAAGGATCATGAGGAACATGGCAGCACTGAATGCTACTAGGATCCATTTACCAGCTGGGATATAGCTGTTAAATACGTTTTCAAAGTCTGCAGCAATAGCAACGATAGCCATTAGGATACATGGAATACCTGTAACCCATGCATAGCGTTTGCGGCCAAGTCGCATAATAACTGTAGTACTTACAGCCAATGTCATAGTACCTAATAATTGGTTAGATACACCGAATAGAGGCCAAATAATACCGATGTTACCTTGTAGAACTAGGTAGCCCCACAAGATACAAATTAAAGCTGCACAACCATATACGCCAGGAGCCCAATGTTGGTCGTTGAATTTAGGATGGAAATGACCTAATAATTCTTGAAGTAAGTAACGACCTACGCGAGTACCAGCATCGATCAAAGTCATGATGAACAAGGCTTCGAACATGATACAGAAGTGATACCAGTAACCCATCAAGTGATCCATGTTAGGCAATCTGGAGAAGATATGAGCCATACCTACTGCTAAGGATACGGCGCCACCAGGACGGTGCATCAAGTCTTCACCAACCATTGCGGACAACGCTGGCAATTCATGAACTTGAAGTCCTAACGCTTTGAAGGATTCTACTGTGGAGTTAATAGCAAAGTAATCGTCTGGATGCAATGCAGTCGCTGCGATCAACGCCATCATAGCGATGAAGCCTTCTGTTAACATTGCGCCATAACCGATAGGTAAGATTTCTCTTTCATTAGTAAGCATTTTAGGTGTTGTACCAGTTGCAATAACAGTATGGAAACCAGATAACGCACCACATGCAATAGTAATGAAGATGTAAGGGAATACAGAACCTTTCAATACAGGACCGCC
>CAUHTB010000225.1 GCA_959608595.1 uncultured Veillonella sp.
CGTGATGCTACACCACAACTAGCAATAAATTTTTGTAATCGTTCCATATTATCCTTCTGTTTCTGAAACTTCTTGATGTAAAGCTTCAATAGATTCTACGCCAGCACTCCTTAAAAACTCGTCAGTTGTTCCGTAAAGAATAGGTCTTCCTACAGTATCTTTATGACCTAGTTCCGCAATAAGAGATCGAGTGAGTAATTGTTTAATAATCTTATCACTATTTACACCGCGGATTTCTTCAATTTCAGCTTTAGTTATAGGTTGTTTATAGGCTATGACAGCTAATGTTTCCATCGCTGCATTAGATAATTTATCTTCTCTCTTACGGATATGACCTACATAGTCAGCACTTTCCATGGCACTAACTAACTCAATACCTGCTCCAGATACTCTCAAACGGATACCGCGATTTTGCTCTTCTAGTTCCCGTTGTAATGTATCTATATAATCTTGTACTTCCTCTTTTGAAAGTTCAAATACTTCTTCAAGCATTTCTATTGATATAGGTTTTGCCGCTGAGAACAACACGGCCTCTAAATGCATTGTTGGTAAGCTCATATAGCCCCCTTTCTATACGGTACCTTCTAAGGCTGCAGTGAATATAATATCATCCTCTTCATAGCGCATTTCCATAACTTGTTGCTTCAACAATTCTAAAACAGCCATAAAGATTGTTACCATACCACTTTTTGTT
Source organism: uncultured Veillonella sp. (assembly GCA_959608595.1). Taxonomy (GTDB): domain Bacteria; phylum Bacillota; class Negativicutes; order Veillonellales; family Veillonellaceae; genus Veillonella. The sequence goes on from CAUHTB010000225.1 coordinate 695, forward strand.
TCAATTGCTACTAATAACTCTCTAAAATATAAACTTTCACCACGTCGTACACGACTAGATAAAGACAAAATCATATCCTCTAGACTATAACTGTCTTTTTCAACCTTAACCTCGCGAATAGGCTCCTCTTCAGGTAATTCCTTAGCGCGTTTTATAGTCTGATAAAAAATCTCATATAATCGGGAAAGTTCTAAATTATATACATTATCTAACCCAAGTACGCTTGTTTCTTCAGGTCTACTAAATATATTGGCGGATACAGCCGTACGTTCCATTAGTATAGCTGTAAAATCTTTGATTTTTTTAAACTCTACTAATTTAGCTACCAATTCATCACGTGGATCTTCAGCATCCTCTGGCTCAGGTTCAGCTTTAGGTAATAGCATACGCGATTTAATCTGTAACAACGTAGAAGCCATTACAAGAAACTCACTACTATAATGAATATCAAAGTGATTCCAATTATCTAAATATTCCAAGTATTGACTCGTAATTTCAACGATAGGAATATCGGTGATTTCTATTTTATGTTTTTCAATAAGATGCAAAAGCAAGTCCAAAGGACCTTCAAAGACATCCAACTTGTAATTATAATCTCCCATAAACCCCAATCCTTAGAAAATATACTTAACTATATAATTATAAAGCATTTATAGTAGTACTTTCAAATAATTGTTTTTTTTACAGTCATCTGCTATCTTTATTATAGTAATTATTATATATTATAGAAATAAATTATTGTGTATTCCTTCAAGAGGGGATTTATTATGTCATCTAGTTTAAAGCAAATTGGGAGAAATCCTATCTTTCGCTTTGGTATCATTGGTATTGTTTTATATATAGCTCTATTTTTCATCTATGAACCTATTACACTAGGTCTAGATGTTGAAGATATAACGATTTTAGCAGTACCAACAATTGTAGGTACTTTTTTATTTCAATATTTTATGGGATGTACCATTTTTCATAGACCTTTTTTGGGATATGGCTTAGTCGGTATTCTTTGGGCCCTCACATTCCCACTTCTGTTCCACTGGTCCTATGTAAAACCTTTATATTTTTATGAATTTGCTAATGACTTTTTATTTGGCTTATTAATCTTTATGGGTTTATCGGGGATTCAATTTTTATTGAACCAAACGAATCGTTTCCATAAAACTACATCATTAATCATGGCAATTATTACCATGATATTGAGCCTTATCCCATTCTTACAAATAGGATACTATCTAACTACATGGCATTGTTTAACGCCAGCTAGTTTACTAGCAGTATACATGACAAATCCTGAAGAAGCATTTGGTTTCTTAAAAAATGCTGCTGGTATTCCTGGTCTTATCGCTGTTGGTATTGGCCTTGTAATATGGACCTATCTACTCTACTGGTCTAATCTAGGAATGAAAGCGGTAGTAAACTTAAATACTACACGACCTATGCGCTCCACATTGCTCATTGCATCCATAGTAGCATTCTTAGTATACGTACCATTCTTCTTATTCCCGAAAACATGTATTGTAGCGAACTGGATTGCAGCTGGCGACTATGTAAAACAAATGCAACAATATAATGATAACCATCATTTAGTATTTGATTCCTTCAATTTGGATACAAAGGAAACCTCTGCTAATAAAACACCAGGGACCATCATATTAGTCATCGGTGAATCTAGTTCTCGTGATTATATGAAGGTATATAATCCAAACTTCCCTTATGATGATACGCCATGGCAAGGTACTATGCGTGCAGATAATAAAGATTTTGTCTTCTTTGATAACGCATATTCATCGTATGTACAAACAGTACCTACCCTTGAACGTGCTTTATCTGAGCGTAATCAATATGATGATAAACCGTTTCTCGATTCTGCGAATATTTTAGATGTTGCTAAAAAAGCAGGATATACTACTTCTTGGTTTAGTAACCAAGGTGTATTTGGCGAATATGATACAGCTATTTCATTAATGGCAAAAACAGCAGATACCACTAAATGGTCACATGA
>CAUHTB010000226.1 GCA_959608595.1 uncultured Veillonella sp.
AAGGATAGATACTGCAAGCGCACTACCTTCTTCTGGATCAGTACCAGATCCAAGCTCATCGAGTAATACCAAATCATTTGGACCACAATGTTTAATGATAGAAATAACTTGTGTCATATGAGCGGAGAACGTACTTAAGCTAGCTTCAATACTTTGCTCGTCCCCAATATCGGCAAAGACATTATGGAATATTGGCAACATGGATCCGTGATCAGCAGGAATAAATAAACCACATTGGTTCATTAAACTCAATAGCCCTAATGTTTTAAGGGATACTGTTTTACCACCTGTATTAGAACCAGTAATCAATAAAATACGATACGATGTACCTAATTGAATATTTGTAGGCACTACCACATTCGGTGGGATTAATGGGTGCCGAGCTCTCATGAGATTGACAGTTCTATCAGTACTCAAGATGGCCGGTACACCCTTATAAGAAATAGCAAGGCTCGCCTTACCATATACAAATTCGATATGGGATACCTTTTCACAAGCATCCATCAAATCATTACTATGTTGTTTTACAAGGGCTGATAATTCACGGTAAATACGCAATACCTCTTGCTCTTCACCAATCAAAGCCTCTTGTAATTCATTATTTAGATTCACCAAGCGCATCGGTTCAATATAGAGTGTTTGACCCGTTGCAGAACGGTCGTGAATAAGACCATCAAAATATTGGCGATATTCCTGTTTTACAGGGATTACGTAGCGATTGTTACGCTGTGTAATGATCGTTTCTTGGAAATACTTCTGATTATCCTTGTCGTGTAAGATAGCTTGAATATCATTTTTGATCTTTTCCCGAGTTTTGATAATCGTATTTCTTAGGCTCGCCAACTTAGGAGATGCTGTATCAAGCAATTCCCCTTTTTCATCAAAGACGCGTTTAAAGCGATTTTCAATGCGATCTGTATTTGGCATATCCTGAACCCATAAGGATAGCAATGGATATTCCATATATTTCGTTCTAAAGAACTTTGTCATGCGTTTATAAGCACCAATGGTTAAATAAATATCCCACAATGCTTCACGAGTAAGGACAAAGTCTTTACGACTCTTCTTACAGGACTCACGAATATCTCGCGTACCGCCTAACGGTTGTTCTACCTCAGTTTGCAAAGAACGCATGGCTTCTGCCGTTTCATCAAGGTTCTCTTGAATGGTTTTCGCATCTGTCATAGGTTCGATGTGCATGGCTAATTCTTTAGCAATGGTAGAACTACAATGTTGTTGTAATTGTTCTTTTATATGGTGAAAGTCTAATACATCTTCGTTAAACAATGTACTACCTCTTTTATAAAATACCTCTAAAATAGTGGCCCCTTGTAATAGGCGTATCATCCTTGCCTACACTTTTAGGAGGAGCCTCTTTTGTTCCATTTTGAATGGATACATAATCTGCTACGATAGTACGCAAACGATGTGGCGCCATATGTCGACCATCGATGCGCAATATATGTAGCCCTTTTCGATGTAACTCAGGTACATAGGCACGCATATCCATTTCATGACTATTCATGATGTGCATGCGGCAATAAGGATCGGTACGAAGTGGGAACACTTCCCCTTTACGGTCCTTCAATGCATAGTCTTCGCTTACACATGGCATAGGACAGTTTTCCTTTTTACCAGTGCCCACAAAGCTTGCGATGGCACAGTATTCGGAAATCATCATTTCCGTATACCCATGAACCATAACCTCTAATGGCAAATTAGTAGATTTTTGTAAGTTAACTAGTTGCGTCAATGTTAACTCTAAGGATGGCGCTATGCTACTCATATTAAAGTCTTGCCATACTTGTAGTGCAGAGCCATTAAATATGTTAAGACCTGTATCGGCTTCAACAGCACCTGTATACCCTAAGTCACGGAGCCATAGTAATGCTTGTGGGACGTGAATAGAAATGCTATCTGGTTTCGCCTCAACTATGGCCTTAAGGGTATTCATATACGCCTTTACTTCATCATCTTTCACGACACGAGGGGTAGCAAATACACAAAGTACATTATGATCTTTGCAAAGCTTAGCTACCTGCTCGTAGATGCTAAGTTCATAAGGCTTACGTTGTAAACGGTCACCACCGAAGATAATCTTCTTAGCACCACCTTCAATAGCAGCTTTCTCAGCCTCTAATTCATCAACGCGAGCACTTACCATAGGCTCAGTATATTCAATCTTATCCTTAGCAACCATAGATGTCATATCTTGAGGTTCTACAGCTAACTCTGCCCAAGCGGTTTCATGATCTGTGATTAACAGAGTTTCTAAAGCCTCTACTGCATCGCGACGCAATGCATTCAAAACACTAGCAGGCCACATATATAGGCCTTCTGGAATAGACATAGAAGCTAGAGTAAACAATGTATTACCTAATCGGCCCACTTGGTCTGTAACCTTCTCTAAGGTAGTTGGTTTATTATTAGCATAAACAGGTTCGAACTCATTAGACACTGTCACAGTGCGACCATCATTTAAGACAAAGGTAAGTTCTGTGCAAGGTTGTTCTCGGTCTGTATTAATAGATAGATATCCATGTACCTCTAATTTAGCACTAAAATCTTGTAAACCTCTTTGCTTTTGAGACTTTGGCGTAGATGCCAAGAATACTTGCCCCGCCGCAAAGCCTTCATCAGGTTTGCCTACAAAATGCTTTTCATCCATTAAGGACCAATTCTGAT
>CAUHTB010000227.1 GCA_959608595.1 uncultured Veillonella sp.
AACTATTCTACTACAGATAGATATAACCTGTCAAGCGCTATAGGTTAACAATAGTGCGTAAGCACTTGTAAATACTGAGTTTTACGTTATTTTATTTTCTATATTTTTTGTAAAAGTCCACTGTATACGTACATATTGATATTTTTCAATACTATACAATATATTCCGAATTGTGTACATATATACGATACCACTACTATATATAGTATGTGAGTTTTTTTTATAATATAAATTGTATTTTTATGTGTTTTTGAATTGTTACCAATTTTTTCTACACATCGTAAAACTTCATTTTTATCTCATTTTTAAATATGTATACATGTAAAAAAGCCTGTAAAAACAGGCTTTTTCACTATTATGAAAATGTATTAAAATTCATCATTCAACACTACGTGTGAATTTCATTATTTATTCATCTTAAACATTGGTTGTAAACGCTCAATTACGGTCATTGACTCCTTATGCTCATGGGCAATAGCCTCTTTCATAAGTTCTTCTTGAGCAGAAATTGGATGTTCTCGATTATTAATTTTACGATATGAACCATCGGCTCTCATAATATGAGCTTTTAAGGTATCTTCTAAATATAAGTCCAATATATCTTTAACGCGCTCCTTATGTCGTTTATCTTCAATAGGAATCATAAGTTCTACACGTTCATTTAAATTTCTTGGCATCCAGTCTGCACTAGATAAGAATAGACTTTCATTTCCCCCATTTCGGAAATAGAATAGACGATGATGTTCCAAGAACCGTCCGACCACTGAACGTACCGTTATATTATCGCTGACACCGGCAATACCAGGTCTTAGTGTACAAATACCACGAACTATAAGATCTATGCGAACACCTGCAGCAGAGGCTTCATATAATTTAGCAATAACTTCTTTATCAAGCAAGGAATTCATTTTACCAATTATATATGCTTCTTCACCTTGTTTAGCGAATTCTATTTCACGGTCAATTAATTCCATTATTTTTTCCCGCAAATTTAAAGGGGCTACAATAAATTTATTCCAAATTGGAGGATCGGAATAGCCAGAAATTAAGTTAAAGAAACGAGATGCATCATCGCCATATTCATCGTTACACGTAAATATGCCACAGTCCGTATACATTCGAGCCGTCTTACCATTATAGTTACCTGTGGCTAAATGAACGTAACGTCTAATACCTGCATCCTCTCTGCGCACAACCATGGTAATCTTAGAATGAGTTTTAAGACCTTTCAAACCATAAATTACATGACAACCTGCCTTTTCTAAGCGGCGTGCCATATGGATATTATTCTCTTCATCAAAGCGTGCTTTAACCTCCATAAGTACGGTTACTTGCTTGCCATTATCCGCCGCCTTAATTAAGGATGCAATAATTGGAGAATCCCCACTTACGCGATACAAGCGAGCACATCTGGATCTGTAGCTGCTTGTGCAATAAATTGTTCTACTACAGCAAAAGACTCAAAAGGATGGTGGACGAAAAGATCTTGCTTTCCAATAACAGAAAATAGACTTTCACCTTCATGATTAACTAATTCACTAGGTAGTTTAGGTTCAAATGGTACATAACGAAGCTGATCAAGGCCTGGATAGTTACAGAAATTAAAGTACATACGACAATCAAGATGACCATCTATACGGTATACATCCTTTGGCTCTAATTCAACACTAGTAAGCACAAAGTCTAATAAATCATCCTTTACCTCACCGCACACCTCTAATCGTACCGCATCACCACGACGGCGACGACGCAAAGATGCCTCTACTTCCGATAGCAAATCTGTGGCTTCTTCTTCATCGATTTCTAAATCCGCATCACGAGTAATTCGAAATACCATATAATCTTCGATGCCATAACCTTGGAAAAACTGATTTGCGTAATATGTAATGACGTCCTCTAGGTAAACGAATCGATGTTCCTTATTCCCTCGACTCGGGATTTCAATAATACGATCGAGTACAGATGGAATTGGCAAGATAGCGATCTTATAATCCTTAGTACCATCTGGTTGTATTTGAAAGATACGCACAATAGCATTGATGGTATGATTTGTTAAAAATGGGAATGGATGACCAGAGTCAACGGCTAATGGCGTTACAACAGGATAGATATGTTCCTCAAAGTAATGACGTAACCAAGCTTTTGATTTTACATCGAGTAGATCCGGATTAGTAAAGAAGAAACCGTAGTTTTCAAGTTCAGTTAGCACATTGTTTAAATATGTACTTTGCATAGAAACGAGTCGTTGTACAGACTCATCAATGGCCTTTAACTGTGCCTTAGCATCCATATGAGCAGCATCGTACTTAACAATGCCATTCACAACTTGATGGCGTAAACCAGCTACGCGAATCATAAAGAACTCATCTAAATTAGAGCTTGCAATGGCAATAAATCGAAGTCGTTCTAATAAAGGAGTATTTGTATCAATAGACTCTAATAGGACGCGCTGATTAAACTTTAACCAAGACAATTCACGGTTAAAATAATACTTTGCATTATTGAACATGACGATCCCCTCCCCTTACTAGTACGATTTCCATACCAAATACCTCTGTAAAGTATTCAGAATCTCGATTAAATGTCCACCATTCTAAGGAGATATCCTCATTAGTACGACAGAATACATATAGTACATTATCTCTTTCTTCCAATGTTACATCAGAGATTTTTTGATTGCTCCCC
>CAUHTB010000228.1 GCA_959608595.1 uncultured Veillonella sp.
AGCTCGTGTAATTTCACTTTCATCTAATTCTTCTGTATCGCGACCTACAATCCAAGATAATCGCTTGCGTGCCTCTACAATATTATCTTGTTTAATTAATTGGCTAATAGTAAAGCCTGCACCAGCTAGTGAACGTGGAGATATAGCAATATATAAAATAATTACTTCAAGAGCATATTCTACCCATTCATCAATTACGCCACCAAGCCATAGTATTAAAGACACTATAATATATACAGAAACGAGGATTAAGCCAACCGCAATACCACCGTACCATAATTTTTTAGTATCGTTATCAGTATCTTTATAGAGAACTGCTTCAAAAAAAGATATGATGCGACCAATAATAGCTACAGGATGGTATTTACTATTGGGATCTCCAATGAGTAAATCTAATAAAAATGCTAAGACTGGTATACATACAAAGCTATACTTTGTAAACCAATGCAAGATTGTTAAATGTTCCATATATCTCCCCTATTACCCCAAGGTAGACATAATATAATCCATATCTAAGTGTTCCTCTACAATATCAGCTAATCGATTATAAGCTGCATTCTTGTGTTCGAAATAATGGAATACTACATCTAATGGTTCTAACCCCTTACGTTCACGCAACTGATTGATAATAAAGCGTCTAAATTCATCATTATCAAACACACCATGAATATATGTCCCCATTACTTGGTGATTACCATCGATAAAACCATCAACTACATTAACGGCTTCTTCACTGCGACTTGTAATGGTGAAACAACGGCGTACAGTATCTACTAATGGTGTAGTATCACCCATATGGATTTCATAGCCTACTAGTTTTTCACCTGTAAATGTACCATTTAAAAATTGAAGATTTGAAACATTGAATTCTACTTGATGTGTTGTTTTTTGATCCTTCATAGTCGTAGCAGAATCGACTAAACCAAGACCTTCAATTTCTTCAATATCTCCTTCCATATGATGCGGATCATAAATCGTTTTACCCAACATTTGATTGCCCCCACATACACCAATAACAGGTGTACCTTGGTCAGCAAGTTTTTTTATTTCATCGGCAAAACCAGAGTTACGAAGATATGTAAGATCTGCTAGTGTGTTTTTGGAGCCCGGTAAAATGATTAAGTCCGGCTTGCCTATAACATCGCCAGAGCCGACGAATCGAACAGATACATCTGGTTCATAATTTAATGCATCAAAGTCAGTAAAGTTAGAAATTTTAGGTGTTTGCATAACCACTACTTGAATTTCTTTAGCTCCACTATTGCGTTTATTTTCCAGTGCAACAGAGTCTTCTTCATCAATATCAAGGTTTTCAATAGCAGGAATGACACCAACTACCTTTTTACCAGTTTTTTCTTCAATAAAAGTAAGAGCCGGTTCTAATAATTTAATATCACCGCGGAATTTATTGATAACAATACCTTTAATAAGATCTCGTTCTTCTGGTTCGAGCAATTCTAATGTACCCACAATAGATGCAATAGCACCACCACGATCGATATCAGCGATGAGATATACAGGTGCTTTCGTCATCTTGGCAATGCGCATATTTACTATATCATTAGCCTTGAGATTCACTTCTGCAGGGCTACCTGCACCTTCAATAACCATCATATCAAAATTGGAATCTAAGAAATCGATAGATTCTTTTACCTTATCAAGAGCTGTTAAGGAATATTTTGTATGGTATTCTTTAGCACTATAAACGCCCACAGGTTTACCCATCAATACAACTTGAGAAGATTGATTGCCTGTAGGTTTTAATAACACAGGGTTCATTTGTACAATTGGATCTATGCCAGCAGCCTCAGCTTGCGCTACTTGAGCACGACCAATTTCATCGCCCCATTTTGTCACATAAGAATTGAGGGCCATATTTTGAGCTTTAAATGGAACAGTTTTAAAACCTCTTCTATAAAAGATACGGCATAATGCAGTACATAAAATACTTTTGCCTACATTGGAACTTGTTCCTTGGAACATAATTTTCTTAGCCATTTATATGAACCTCCTGGGATTTTAATTCAATGGTAACGCCACTAATCGTTAAGTATAATTTGTCAGCCTCAGTTGCTACTGTTCGATTGACGCGGCCTGCAATATCTCTAAAATATCTTGCTAGCTTATTATCTGGTACAATACCTAGACCAATTTCATTAGTTACAAATATAACTATTTTATCATCACTTACTTTGATTAGATTTAATAATGCTTCTAATTCTGAAAGTACCATATCTTCTAACCGATTTGCATCTTGTTGGCCTTGAATTGACCCATGAGCCATCATATGATTTGTTGTAAACATGGTTAAACAGTCTATGAGTATTACATCCGCTACACTGCTAATATGTTGCCACTCTTCGGCCAAATATAATGGTATTTCAAAATTCGTCCATATATTACCACGTCGCTCTTGATGTTTCTTTATACGATCAACCATTTCATCATCAAAAGCTTGTCCTGTTGCTACATAAGCTTTTCGACCTTCTGTAGCAAGGGCTAAACGTTCTGCAAATTCACTTTTTCCACTGCGTGCCCCACCGGAACACAATATAATTTGTGATTTCATAATGCACCTATACAAGAATTTATAATTTCAGTATCATTATAAGTATAACAAAGGAGCGATACTATGGAAATTATGAATATGAAACTAAAAATGATGGCTACG
>CAUHTB010000229.1 GCA_959608595.1 uncultured Veillonella sp.
TCCATAGCAGAGTACAATACTTCCTCTACGCTACGAGACAAGCGATGAATTTCATCGATAAATAGTACATCGTGATCATCTAAATTTGTTAAGATTGCAGCCAAGTCACCAGACTTTTCAATGGCAGGACCAGAGGTTATGCGAAAATTAACACCCAATTCATTCGCAATAATTCCTGCCAAAGTAGTCTTCCCAAGACCTGGTGGACCATAGAGCAATACATGATCTAAGGCTTCACCACGTTGCTTAGCCGCCTGAATATACACATTTAGATTGCCTTTAGCCTCTTCTTGACCTACATACTCATTAAAGAACTTTGGTCGTAGACTATATTGCCACATATCTTCTTCGTGCTCGCCATTTCCGACAAGGCGTACTTCTTCGTTCATCCTTATCGTCCTTTCCCAAGCTCAATCAAGCTGACTTTAATCAACTCAGATACATCGCGTTTACCATCATCTAAAGACTCTACAATATCAGCTACATCTCGTTCTGAATAACCTAGCGATACGAGAGCTTCAATAGCCTCACCGGCAGCACCACTAGCGGCAACACCAATCGGCTGTATAGCTGCTGGAGATTCTGCAGATATATGCGTCATTTTTGCTAACTTATCCTTTAACTCCAGAACAAGTCGCTCTGCAGATTTCTTACCAATGCCAGGCAATTTGGTTAATTGCTGTACTTGGCCATTAATAACAGCTAATTTGAAAGCCTCCGGCGTCATACCAGACAAAATGCCAAGCCCCACCTTAGGCCCTATACCAGAAACAGAAATGAGTAAAATGAACAACTCATACTCCTCTTCCGTCAAAAAGCCATAGAGTTGCATTGCATCTTCCCGTACATTCAAATACGTAAATAGCGTTGCCTCATGTCCTTCGATCAGTTGTTGACGCGTAGTGGTCGGCACATAAACGCGATACCCTACGCCATGTACATCTACGTAACAAGACTCTTTAAAGAGATGTGTGACGATGCCCCGTACATACCCTATCATTATACCAACCTCTTCAATCTATCATTGTGAGAACTATGGGCCGTACAGATAGCGACAGCCAGTGCATCAGCCGTATCATCGGGCTTTATTTTCTCACGAATCCCCAAAATATTCATAGTCATATAAATAACCTGATTCTTATCAGCCTTCCCGTAACCTGTGACAGCTTGCTTAATTTGTAACGGCGTGTATTCATAAATAGGAATTCGTTGCTGCTCAGCCGCTAATAAAATAACTCCACGGGCTTGGCCAACTTTAATCGCCGTCGTTACATTGCGATTAAAGAACAATTCCTCTACGCCAAACTTATCAGGCTTAAATTTCTCTAGAATATCACTGAGGTCATTAAATAAAATTTCCAACCGCTGTGAATCAGTTAATTCCTTAGGAGTTGTAATAGCCCCATAGGCTACTGGTGTTAGTTTACTGCCCTTCACGTCAATAATGCCATAACCGCATATCGCCGTGCCTGGGTCAATTCCTATAATTCGCACCCCAACCCCCTTAGTCTAAAAATGAGATAAGCTGTCGCCTACCTCCATTACATAATCTATTTTATTATAGCACAATACCACATCGAATTTCATGAATTCCAATATAAAATTTATAAGAAATCTATTAGTATTCTTAACATTTACAGAAACTCTAAATTTCATGAATCAATAAAAAAGAGCACCCATTAGAGTGCTCCTTAATATTATTCTTCTTCGTCGTCTGGCAAAATACCGTTGTGATATACGTTTTGTACATCATCAAGATCATCCAATACGTCGAGCATTTTTTGCATTTTTACAGCATCATCGCCAGTCAATTCAATTGTAGTATCTGGAATCATTGTGATTTTCGCTACTTCTGTTTCAATGCCCGCATCAGCAAGAGCTGCTTCTACCGCATCATAATCTTCAGGAGTAGTATAAATTTCAAATACATCGTCTTCGGACTTAAGGTCTTCTGCGCCCGCTTCAAGAGCTAACATAGTCAATTCATCTTCGTCATGACCTTCTTTATCGATAACGAATACGCCTTTAGATTTAAACATCCAACCTACACAACCGCTTTCACCAAGGTTACCACCTTGTTTAGAGAATGCATGGCGCACATCTGCTGCTGCACGGTTACGATTATCCGTCATAACCTCTACAGTAACAGCCACACCAGCTGGACCATAACCTTCATATACGATTTCTTCGTATGCGTTCATATCCGTAGCACCAACGCCTTTATCGATGGCACGTTGAATATTATCCTTAGGAATATTGTTTTCACGAGCTTTTTGCAAAGCCAATTTCAAACGCATATTACCTGTTGGATCGGCACCACCCATGCGTGCTGCAACGGTAATTTCACGACCGATTTTCGTAGCTAGTTTAGCCTTCAACGCATCAGTTTTACCTTTTTTATGTTTAATATTTGCCCATTTTGAATGTCCTGACATAGACGCCTCCTATTTATTCCACCATGCTTCGCCTCGCAATCGATCTAAGATGATTGAAACGGCACTACGCACAGATAAATGATTGTATTCACCATGGCCATATATAGGTTCTAAAATATAGTCAAAGCTTTCCATCGTTTCTTTTGTCATACCATAACCGGTACCAAATAATACTAACACAGGGCGCCCCTCATTTTCAAGGTGTTCACGCATCCGTGCATAGGAAAT
>CAUHTB010000230.1 GCA_959608595.1 uncultured Veillonella sp.
GAAAATTTGGCTTTTGGAGTATTGTACTCCTAGGCATCAATGGTATTGTAGGGACTGGTATCTTCCTACTACCAAACAAAGCGTATTCTATCATTGGTTCCGCTAGTTTAGGCGTCCTACTATTTGACGCCGTTATTGCAGGTTGTATCGCCCTTTGCTTTGCAGAAGCAGCTAGCCTATTCACACGTAATGGTGGACCTTATCTATATGCAAAGCACGCATTAGGTGACTTTTGGGCCTTTGAAGTGGGCGTTCTCAAATGGATTGTAACTGTTATTGCTTGGGCGGCGATGGCCGTTGGCTTTGCTACCGCACTCGGCGCAGCAGTACCAGCATTAAGTAATGATTTTGCAAAAGATGTCATTTCAGGTATCTTAATCATAGGTCTTACAATTGTAAATATCTTTGGTGTTAATGTATCTAAATTCGTTAATAACTTAATCACCATTTCTAAACTTGTTCCTCTTGCTCTATTTATTGCCATTGGTATCTTCTTTATAAATGGTGCTAACTTTACACCAGTCTTTCCTCAAGACATCTATGTAGATGGATCATTTGCACAAGCAGCAGTTCTTCTATTCTTTGCCTATACAGGGTTTGAAGTTATTGCCATTGCTGCAGAGGATATGAAAAACCCTAAAAAGAATTTGCCACGTGCGATTATCATGTGCATGCTTCTTGTATCTGTCCTATATATGGCCATCCTTGCCGTATCAATTGGTGTACTTGGTACTGACTTAGCAAATACAAAAGCTCCAGTACAAGATGCGTTTAATGCAATCGTTGGTCCTGTTGGTATGTATATCGTATTAATAGGTACCTTGATTTCTATGGGTGGTATCAACTTTGCAGAAGCTTACTATGCACCTCGTGTAGCAACATCCATGGCAGAAGATGGTATGTTGCCAAGTGCTCTAGCCAAACGCAATCGTTACAATGCACCATATGTAGCAGCTATTGTTACAGCCATTGCTAGTGTATTACTCGCATGGTCTGGTTCCTTTACTACACTAGCAGCTATTAGTGCGGTATCTCGTTTTACACAATACCTACCAACATGTTTGGCCGTTATTATCTTCCGTCGCAAATGGGCAGATAAAGCTCGGTCCTACACCATCCCTGGTGGCTACTTAATCCCAGTCATCGCTATTGGCACATCCCTTTGGATGCTCGCCCAAGCTCAAACTAACCAATTACTATGGGGTCTAGGGGGCTGTATCGTAATCTTGCCATTCTACTACTCCTACTGGAAAAAGAAAAAAGCAGGTCTCATTAAGGACCATGATGAAATGTAGATACTACCAGTTAAAAATAATTATTTCTAATTAAATTTAAAACTACCAGTTAGTCATGTTGTTTTGTAAACCGATCTTCAATAACAGGAGGTCGATCTACTACAACGTGAAATTAACTGGTAGTTTTTTACATTTCTAGACTAAATATAATACTTTTAACTGGTAGTATCTCATTAATCATATGTAGTTAGACTAAACATAATTCTTTTAACTGGTAGTATCTCACTAACCATATATATTTAGACTAAGTATAGTACATGTTACTGATAGAATTAATTAAAATAAATCTTCTTCAGTAGTTGTTGTTTTGGTTAGTTCTTCTTCGATATAGCCAACTTCATCAGTGTCTTCATCTTCGTCGCGTGTGTCGATATAGATACTAATAAGCGCTAGTGCGCCTTCTTCATTGAGGGTTGCAATGGCACTCATAGGACCATAGGTTAAAATAAGGGCATCTTCTTCATCGCGAATGATATGAGGTACCGCATCAAAGTGTTGGTTCATGAGCTGATCAAAGTAATCTTCTACATCAAGGCCGCTATCAAGGGTAATCGATTCAGCATCCCCCTTTTGGAATACAACACGTGTGTCTTCATCTATATATTGGTAGAAATCGTCTACATCAACATTCCCGGTTTCAAGCCACATGCTGAGGGCTGTAATCCAATCTTTCACAGTAGTTGGTGCAGAAATAAAAACATACTCACTTTCATCATCGCCAAAGCGAAGATTATCATACTCAATACTATAGTTTTCCTGACTAGATACGATGCGGTCTACGAGCCCCTCATCATTTACATCTACAAAAATCATGTACACATAGTTATCGCTGCTTTCATAAGAAACAGTCAAACCATGACGACCCTCATGGAATAGCGCATCCTCCTCGTACACATCGATAATATGCATGACCTTGCACGTAACAGGCACATTATCAGCCTTAATAGACTCAGTCATAGAGGATAAAAACTCAATACTTTCATTACGATTACGGCCAATAATACCACGACCTGTGGACATATATTCACAATCCACAGCCAAAATGTTTTCAATACCATGAATATCTGCGGACTCAAGAATAGATTTTATCAATAAAAGAGCTTGTATTTCAGTCATACTACGCCTCCAATACACTGTAATAATTACTGCTACTATTGTAACATAATTATAGTAACTAATACGGCTATTCTCTTGATTTTCTCCATATTTATCATATACTTATAAAGTACATATTGATTTAACATCGGAGGTTCCCATGAAATATACAACCATCGTCTTTGATTGCGACGGCACATTGCTCGATACGGCTACAGATTTAGCGAATGCTGTAAATCATGTACTACGTACACATAACTTTCCT
>CAUHTB010000231.1 GCA_959608595.1 uncultured Veillonella sp.
ATCCAAGACGAAGGTTTCAAATCTTTGACAGAAGGTCAAAATGTAGAGTTTGATATCGTTGATGGTAACCGTGGCCCTCAAGCTGCTAACGTTGTAAAAGCGTAATTACATACCAAAAAATACATAAAAGCAACATATAGTAAAACTCTGATATCGCATGATATCAGAGTTTTTTTGCTACTACTGAAAGTAATATTTATAATTCTACAAAAAATATAAAAATTTTTTGAAAAAAAAGAGGAGTTTTATATGTGAATGTAGAAATACTAAATATAACACGAGAGATAAGTAAAAAAATACTACACACTCGTATCTCGTGGATGATTTTTAGAAAGGGTGTTGACATATGAAAGTAGCAATCAGAGGTAAAAACATTGAAGTGACAGATGCTCTAAGAGCATACATCGAAAAGAGATTGAGCAAATTAACTCGTTACTTCGATGATGAGTTAGATGCACAAGCGGTTTTATCCGTTGTAAAAGATAAATCTACTATTGAACTTACATGCTTCGTCGATAAAATTGTTCTTCGTGGTGTAGAAACAAACGATGATATGTATGCGGCTATTGATTTGGTAATAGACAAAATCGTACGTCAAATTCACAAACATAAAACTCGTTTAGCTAAACGCTTTAAAAAACAAGAGGCTTTCCATCCAGAAGCTTTAGCAGCTCCTGTAGAAGAGGAAACTATCGAAGTTGTTAAACGCAAACGCTTTGCAGTACGCCCTATGGATGTAGAAGAAGCTATTTTACAAATGAATCTTATTGGTCATGACTTCTTTATGTTCTTCAATGCTGAAACAGAAGCAATGAATGTAGTATATCGTAGACATGATGGATTCTATGGCTTGATCGAGCCAGAATTACAATAACCTATAATGTCGGCTGACAATAATCCTAACTCCTTTCTACTTTTTTAATCAGCCGATTATTATACTAAGGTGGATGACCATTTTGAGTCATCCACCTTTTTTATAAAAACCTATAAATAATCGTGAAATGCCTTGAATTCTTTGACTATTCAAGGCATTTTCGTTATAATAAATTAGATAAAATAATGTAAGATGTCCTATAGAGGAGTGATTTGTTTGTTAAGCTTTTTACAAAGGCTATTAGGCAATAATAACGCAAAAGAAATCAAGAAAATGCGTGCTATTGCTGATCATATTAATGAAATTGAACCGAATTATGTTAAATTAAGTGATGCTAACTTAGTAGCAAAAACCGATGAGTTTAAACGTCGTTTGCAAAAAGGGGAAACGTTAGACGACATTTTACCAGAAGCATTTGCCGTAGTTCGTGAAGCGTCTAAACGCGTGTTAGGCATGCGTCATTTTGATGTACAGTTGATTGGTGGTATTTGCCTTCATAGAGGTAATATTGCAGAAATGCGTACTGGTGAAGGTAAAACATTAGTTGCTACATTACCAGTATATCTAAATGCTTTGACAGGCAATGGGGTGCATGTTGTTACAGTAAATGATTATTTGGCGACTCGCGATAGCGAACAAATGGGGCGTTTATATAACTTCTTAGGTCTTTCTACAGGTCTTATTGTAGCTAATCTCGATTTTAACCAACGTAAAGAAGCATATGCATGCGATATTACATATGGTACAAATAATGAGTTTGGTTTTGACTATTTGCGCGATAACATGGTATCTGATGTATCACAAATGGTACAACGTCCATTGAATTATGCAATTGTCGATGAAGTTGACTCCATCCTTATCGATGAAGCGAGAACTCCACTAATTATTTCTGGTCCTGGTCAACGTTCCACAGATAATTACTATAAGTTAGCTAAAATTGTTCCTCATCTTGTGAAAGATGAAGATTATACAATTGATGAAAAACAAAAAACCATTGCACCTACAGATTCTGGTATTGCTAAAGTCGAAAAAATGCTTGGTGTTGAAAACTTGTATGATTCAGAAAATATTGAGTTAAATCATCTACTTGGTGCATCTCTTCGTGCATATGCTATGATGCATCGCGATACTGACTATGTAGTTAAAGATGGTGAAGTTGTTATCGTCGATGAATTCACAGGTCGTTTGATGTTTGGTCGTCGTTATTCCGATGGTTTACACCAAGCAATCGAAGCTAAAGAAGGCTTGAAGGTTGAACGTGAAAGCCAAACATTGGCTTCTGTTACATTCCAAAACTATTTCCGTATGTATAAAAAGCTTGCTGGTATGACTGGTACAGCCAAAACAGAGGAAAAAGAGTTTATCGATATTTACGGTTTGGAAGTATTACCTATTCCTCCAAATAAACCATTGGCTCGTATAGATTTGCCTGATCAAATCTTTAAAACAAAGGCAGCTAAATATCGTGCCGTAGTACGTAATGCAGTAGAACGGCATCAAATAGGGCAACCTATTTTGATTGGTACTACATCTATTACACAGTCTGAAGAACTTTCAGACATGTTGTTGCGTGCAGGTGTACCTCATAAAGTATTGAATGCTAAACATCATGAACAAGAAGCAGAAATCGTTGCAGCTGCTGGACAAATGGGAATGGTAACAATCGCTACTAATATGGCTGGTCGCGGTACAGATATTACTCTTGGAGAAGGTGTGCCAGAACTAGGTGGTTTAGCAATTTTGGGGACAGAACGCCATGAAAGCCGACGTATCGATAATCA
>CAUHTB010000232.1 GCA_959608595.1 uncultured Veillonella sp.
TACTTACGAGGAGGCTCATTATGGAATCAATGGTCGAACGTTTTGTACGCTATACAAGCATAAATACACGGTCTAACGAGGAAAGTACAACCATTCCAAGTACTCAAACTCAAGTAGACTTTGCTACTAATGTGCTCGTTCCTGATTTAAAAGCAATCGGTTTAGATGAAGTTATTTATAACCGTGAAAATGGTTTTGTTATTGGCACATTAAATGCTAATACAGATGAAAAAGCACCTGCTATTGGCTTTATCGCTCATATGGATACAGCTGATTACAACGCAGAAAATATTAAACCTCGCATTGTAGAAAACTATGATGGTAGCGATATTTGCCTCAACGAAGAGCATCAAATCTACACACGTCGTGCAGATTTCCCTAATTTAAAGAACTATATTGGTAAATCCTTGGTGGTAACCGATGGTCTCACACTACTAGGCGGTGACGACAAAGCTGGCATCTGCGAAATCATGGAAGCCCTCGCCTACCTCGTAGCTCATCCAGAAATCAAGCACGGTAAAATCATGTGTGCCTTTGGCCCAGATGAAGAAATCGGTACCGGTGCAGATCACTTTGATGTAAAACAATTTCCTGTTGATTTTGCTTATACTATTGATGGTGAAAGCCTTGGCCAACTTGAATACGAAACATTCAATGCTGCTGGCGGTACTGTTACATTAAAAGGTGTATCTGTTCATACAGGCACTGCTAAAGGCATTATGATTAACTGTGCTAAATTAGCAATGCAATTCGATGCTCTATTACCAGGTGCTGCTGTTCCAGAACACACATGCGGTCGCCAAGGTTTCTTTATGCTCATGAGCATGGAAACTCAAGTAGATACTGGTAAAATGAACTATATCATACGCGACCATGACAAAGAATTGTTCGAAGCGAAAAAAGCATTCTTCTTACAAGCTGGTCAAACATTAAACGAAATCTATGGCCGCGAAGTATGTGAAGTATCCGTAAAAGATCAATATTACAATATGTACGATATCATCAAAGACAACATGGAATGTGTCAACGTAGCTAAAGCAGCTATGGAAAAAGCAGGTATTACTCCTATTTGCGACCCTATCCGTGGCGGTACAGATGGTTCTAAAATTTCCTTCATGGGCATCCCTACCCCTAACATCTTTACTGGCGTAGAAAACCTACATGGTCGTCACGAATTCGCATGTATTGATGACATGAAAAAAGCCGTAGAAATTATCGTAAACATCGTTAATATTGAGAAATAATAGGTTACGATGTAACTTCTCATGACCTATACTACTAGATGGCATTTGAAGGATATTTAAATACTAAACTAGTAGTATAGACTACAATGGAATACTAAGATACCTGAACAATAAATAAGGACTATACGAGATATCTCGTATAGTCCTTTTTAAACGTTATGTGATTGTAAGTAATATAGCTAATGTTATGCTAATTTTCCATTACGTTTACGATTTCTGATTTGTTCTTCTTCAGCGCGAGCTTTCAAAGAAAGATCTTTTTCAGTACCTACATAACGGCCATAGAGGAAATAATAAGCAACGAATGCAAGAAGTGCTACTACAACAGTAACATGGAACATACTTGTATAACCGACTACCTCTTTAATAGCACCTAAAATATATGGACCAAAACCTAAGCCCATATCTAAGGCAATGAAGTATGTAGATGTGGCAACACCAATGCGGTGAACAGGAACGATTTTAACAGTTACTGCTTGACCGTTTGACATAAATGTACCGTAACCAAGACCAACAAACACAGCAGATAAGAGTATAAGCCATGTAGAGTGAGCGATGGACAACAAGAAAATACCAAGTGCTAAAGATATGAAGCAAGGGTAAAGAACGAAGTTTTCCCCTTTCATATCAAATACAATACCAAGTAATGGTCTTGTTATCGTAATAACTACAGCATATACAACGAAGAAGAATGTACCTGCTAAGATAAGGTTTAAATCTTTTGTATAAGCTGCCATAAAACCAATAACACCAGAGTATGCAAAACCTACTAGTATAGAAACAAGACTAATAGAATTCATACGTGGTTCGATATAATCGGAAATTTTAATGCCTTTATGTTCTTCAGAATCAATATCGAGCTTAGGTTCATTAAATTTCATGATAACGGAACCGATACCACAAAGGATGATAAGAGCAACACAGAAGGCGATGATAAAGTCATAGCCAAGGCTATGAAGCATCAAAATACCTAAAAATGGACCTACTGCAGCGGCAAGAGATGTAGACAAACCATAGTAGTTAATCCCTTCACCACGACGTGACATTGGAATAATAGCGGCTACGATTGTACTTGTAGCTGTAGATGTAATACCGTAAGCAAAACCATTTAAGAAACGAACACTGTCGAGCATCAATAAATTAGGTGTGTAGAAGTACATAGCTGTGGAAATCAAGTAAATCAACAAACCTAAGTACAACATCTTACGACAGCCTAAAATACTAATAAACCGCCCTGCTAACAAACGAGCAACAACAGTACCAATAATATAAATACCAACGGCCAAGCCAGCTTGACTTGCTGTGGCATGAAGATTATCCTTTGCTACTACCGCAATAATAACGATTAATAAATAATAAATCAAAAATACTAAGAAATTAATCAAAGTATCAAGGACAAAGGAT
>CAUHTB010000233.1 GCA_959608595.1 uncultured Veillonella sp.
CCGTTTACAGCTGAACAATTAGAAAATATTATTGCCCAATATCCAACACCATTTCATATTTACGATGAAGAAGGCATCATTGAAAATATGAAATCTTTCATCGATGCATTTTCTTGGAATAAAGGGTTTAAACAATATTTTGCTGTAAAAGCGACTCCAAATCCATATATTATGCGTGTGTTACAAAAACTTGGCGTAGGTGCAGACTGCTCTTCCTTGGCAGAGTTGATGCTATGCGAAAAAGTGGGCATTACAGGTCATGATATTATGTTCACATCTAATGACACACCATATGTGGAATATAAAAAAGCACTAGAAATGGGTGCTATTATCAACCTAGATGATATTACTCATATTGAATATTTAGAAAAAAATCATGGTTCTTTGCCTGATACGTTCTGCGTTCGTTATAACCCAGGCTCCTTAAAAGAAGGGGGTAATACAATTATTGGCCTTCCTGAAGAAGCTAAATACGGTATGACTCGTGAACAAATTTTTGAAGCCTACAAACAACTACAAGCAAAAGGTGTAAAACACTTTGGTATCCATACAATGGTTGTTTCTAATGAACTTGATATCGATGGCTTAGTTGGCACGGCTGAACTTTGCTTTAATCTTGCCGTAGATATTAAAAATGAGCTTGGCATCAATGTTGAGTTTATCGATCTTGGTGGTGGCGTAGGTGTTGCTTATAAACCAGAACAAACACCTGTAGATTTCAAAGCGCTTAGCAAGGGTGTAGAAGAGGCTTACAATAGAATTCTCGTAGCTAATGGTCTTGGTGATGTAGCATTAGCTTATGAATGTGGTCGTATGGTTACAGGTCCATTTGGTTATCTAGTTTCTACAGCGATTCACAAAAAAGATATTTATCGTCATTACATTGGTCTTGATTCTTGCATGGCAAATCTTATGCGTCCAGCATTATATGGTTCTTATCACCATATTACTGTAATGGGGAAAGAAAATGAGCCTAAGGACCATGTATATGATGTAACAGGCTCCTTATGTGAAAATAACGATAAGTTCGCTATCCAACGTGAATTGCCAAAAATTGATATTGGTGATCGTATCATCATTCATGATGCTGGTGCACATGGTCATTCCATGGGCTTTAACTATAATGGTAAATTGCGTTCTGCTGAGTTGTTATTACATAAAGATGGCTCTGTTACACAAATTCGTCGTGCTGAAACATATGATGATTTGTTTGGCACTCTCGATTTCTCCAACCTATAATTTAATATTGAGAATCGAATAGGATGAGAATGAATATTATTAAAAGCCTATCAATATATGTAATATATGATATTCTTTTAATTCCTGTATATTTTAGTAGGAATATCTTGCTATCATTTAGATAAGAATGTATAATAATTGTAGATTGTTATGCACATACTTGCTAAGTTGGCGAGAATTACGGCGGTATTCACGTTAGTGCGTACCGCCTTTTTATATGTGTCAGTATATACGTTTTACATATAACGATTGTATGCCTCGATATTGAGGATACATAATAAAAAGGAGTGAATATTTTGGCTGAATTACTTCAGATAAAAGATTTAAAGGTATCCGTTGAAGATAAACAAATCTTGAAAGGTATCAATTTAACAATTAATAAAGGTGAAATTCACGTTGTAATGGGCACAAATGGTGCAGGTAAGTCTACACTTGCTAATGCTATCATGGGTAACTCTACATATACTGTAGACAGCGGCTCCATTATCTTTGATGGTAAAGATATTACAGAAGATGCAGTAAACGATCGTGCAAAAGCTGGTATTTTCATGTCCTTCCAAAACCCAATTTCTATTCCTGGTATCACTGTAGAAAACTTCATTCGTACAGCAAAATCCACAATTACTGGTGAAAATGTACGTGCATTATCCTTCAAAAAAGAATTGAAAGAAAAAATGGATGAATTATCCTTTGATTTGTCCTATGCACAACGTTATGTAAATGAAGGTTTCTCCGGTGGTGAACGCAAGAAAAATGAAATTCTTCAAATGTCCATTTTGAATCCTAAATTGGCTATTCTTGATGAAACAGACTCCGGTCTTGACGTAGACGCGGTTCGTATCGTATCCGAAGGCGTACAACGTTTCCACAACAAAGACAATGCGGTATTGATCATCACTCACCACAACCAAATCTTGCAAAAATTAAAACCTGACTATGTTCATGTATTGATCAACGGTAAGATCGTTAAAACTGGTGATGCTTCTCTTGTACGTGAAATCGAAGAAAAAGGTTACGACGCATACAAAGCATTAGCATAGGAGGCACAATGGAAGAAAGAAAGAAAACCCAAGTCGCGGATATGGACCGTGGTGTCTATGATATTAAGAATGACTTTGAATATTCTTATATTTCTGATGCCGGTTTAACAGAAGATATTATCCGTGAAATTTGGTCTAATAAAAATGAACCTGAATGGATGCTTGACTTCCGTTTGAAATCTTTAGAAATCTACAATCGTATGGGTATTCCAAACTGGATTCCTGATATTTCTGGCTTAGATATGGCTAACATCCATACTTATGTTAAGCCTAAAGTAGATATGAAAGAAAACTGGGACGAAGTTCCAGAAGAAATTAAAAGTACTTTTGACCGCTTAGGTATTCCAGAAGCGGAAAAAACA
>CAUHTB010000234.1 GCA_959608595.1 uncultured Veillonella sp.
TGGTTGGTAAACTAAATCAATGTTCCCCTTACCACGTAAGCAATAGTTATCGGTTACATATTTTACACTCCATCCACTTGGAATATAGCTCTTTGTATGATTACCTGTATAATAACTTAATACATGGGATCGTAAGCCGTTATCCAATTGTGCTGCATTCGCAATTTTTATATAGTTATATAATGGAATGCGTTGACCTGTTACTTTATTATATACAAGACCTCTTGTATTATACATACCATGAGCTGCTCCGGCGTAGTAATAATAGGTCGTTAGTAGGATTGAAACAACTTGACTATCCTCATAGGTAACCTTATAGTTTTGAGAAACTTGATAAATATGTTGATTGTAATACATATCCTTTGCTTCGAGTACATAATTTGCAATATCTGTATTAATAACTCTTTGAGCATAAGCATGATCTGTATAAACTAAAGGATACTTTAAATCTAAATTTACATCTGATTGACTGCCTGTAACAACAGTTGCATACGTTGGTACAGTTAACATAACACCTAACATAGAGGTCATACATAGCTTTTTAAAGATTCCCATAATAATGTCTCCTTTTACAAGCACCTTAAATAGGTTTATTACTGTGTTACTTCTACAGGCTATGATAAAACTCCTCTTTTTCTATTTCACTTTTCTCATAATTTATTCATTATATAAAATAGCTAAAACTATCTACTATTTCACACTAAAGTGTTAGGAAGAACTCCGCCTAATACAGCAATAATAAGTCCAATTGCAATCATCCAAATTGATATAAACCTTAAAACAAAGGAGGTATGTGTATAGATTTGTATAGTAAATAGATTATAATCAACCGCTCCTTTAATCACCTTATCGCCTACTTTTTTCATTACTGTATCTAGCACAAAAGGATCTTCTGTAATGGACAGTCTATAGGTGCCTGGACCCGCATCAAAGGTATATAGTTCCATTCTTGAGTGAGTTAAACTATTAACCCGGGCACGCATAATAGATAGAAATAAAGGAATTGTCCTTCCCGTTGTTTCATCAACTAAGTTAAAGCCAAATTCGCCAATAGGTGCCTTTGTAAACATTTTTCCACTGAGCCACACCCCATACGTTCCTGCTTGCTCTAAAGTAAAAGTGCCTTCTTTATTTACATAAGGCATCTCATAGAGCATCTTAGCTCTACCAAAGCGAATCGTATATTTAATACCTAAATAGAACAAACAAAGTCCTAACGGTATCAACAGATAAAATAACTGTTCCATTACCTACTCCTCCTCTATTCTCCCGCTTTTACACAACACGATTGTATTTTCACTATAGCATACTTTTACTATACAAAAAAGGACCCTCCAAAGAGAGTCCTTAATCTGTATTGTTATGCTATTAAGCGTTTTTAGCTACTTCAACAAGTTTAGCGAATGCTGCTGCATCGTTAACTGCCAAGTCAGCCAACATTTTACGGTTAACTTCAACGCCTGCTTTAGCCAAACCAGCGATGAAACGGCTGTAAGTTGTGCCATTGATGCGAGCCGCTGCGTTGATACGAGCGATCCACAATTGACGGAATTCGCGTTTTTTCGCACGACGGTCACGACGAGCGTAGTACAACGCTTTCATTACTGTTTCGTTAGCTTTTTTGAACAAACGGGAACGTGTACCGCGGTAACCTTTAGCTAATTTTAAAATCTTTTTATGACGTGCATGAGCTGTAACGCCCTTTTTCACTCTTGCCATTGTATATTCCTCCTAAATTACGATGTATCGATCTAATAGTTAACGATTAAGCGTATGGTAAGCATTTAGCTACGCGTTTATGGTCAGCTTTTGCAACCAATGTAGCTTTACGTAAATTACGTTTACGAGCTGGAGATTTTTTCTCAAGAATGTGGCTTTTGAAAGCTTTCGCACGCTTGAATTCACCAGTACCAGTTACTGCGAAACGTTTAGCCGCTGCGCGACGAGTTTTAATTTTTGGCATAATATAATCCTCCCAATACCTTATTTACTTACTAAAATCATGGTCATGTTACGACCTTCTAATTTAGCTGCTTTTTCAATAGACGCTGTTTCTTTGAGTTCTTCAGCGAAACGTGTCAATACTGCCATGCCTAGTTCTGGATGTGAAAGTTCACGACCGCGGAACATGATAGTTACTTTTACTTTGTTACCTTCACCCAAGAATTTGGATGCGTTTTTCATTTTTACGTAAAAGTCATGGTCTTCAATATGTGGACGTAACTTAACTTCTTTTAAAGTTACGATTTTTTGTTTCTTCTTCGCTTCTTTCTCGCGTTTTTGTTGTTCATAACGATATTTACCGTAGTTCATAATGCGAGCTACTGGTGGTTTAGCGTTAGGTGCAATTTCCACAAGATCAAGATGCTGTTCTTCAGCCAATGCCAACGCCTCACGGCCAGACATAATACCGATTTGTTCGTTTTCAGGACCTACGACACGAAGTTCACGAGCACGAATCTCTTCATTAATGCGTGGTGTATCCTTGCTAATAGCGTTCACCTCCAAGAGAATAAAAAAAAACGGACGGCAAACACCATCCGAATAGAATTCTCTATATTAACCTCATACTTCTTGGTATTAGGTGAGTGGCGGATGGCCTCTGCTTCATAAATTACTTAATTATAATAACAAATT
>CAUHTB010000235.1 GCA_959608595.1 uncultured Veillonella sp.
GTAGGCATAAAGTTAGAAACCCAATCAATTTTTTTACGGCCTTCTGCAGCTAAATTAATATCTTTAATTAAAGATTGCATAATAACTCCTTTTACTAATATGAGTTGATATAGTTAAAATAAAGATTTGATAGTTAACCCAATTGGATTTGTTTGTTATTTAGATTCTACAATTTGACGTAGCTTATCAATAGACTCTTCATAATTTGGTTTTAAAACACCTTCTTCAGTAATGATAGCAGTCACTAGCTCATGTGGTGTAACATCGAACGCTGGATTTAGTACATCAATACCATTAGGTGCTGTTTGAATACCATGTAACGATGTCACTTCATAATCATCGCGCATCTCAATAGGAATATCGCTACCATTTTCTAAGGTAAAGTCAAATGTACTATACGGTGCCGCCACATAGAATGGAATGTTATGGAATTTAGCTAACACAGCCACACCATAAGTACCGATTTTATTAGCTACATCACCTTTAGTAGTGATGCGGTCTGCACCTACGATAACTGCATCAATGAGGCCATGTTGCATCGCATAGGCCGCCATATTGTCGGTTTCCAATGTTACAGGAATGCTATCCTCATGTAGCTCAAATGCAGTAAGTCTAGCACCTTGCAATAATGGTCGTGTTTCATCTGCATATACGCGTTCTAATTGACCATTTTCATGTAATTTACGGACAACACCAAGTGCTGTTCCTAGACCACCGGTAGCTAATGCACCAGCATTACAATGGGTTAAGATACGAATATTCTTTTGACCTTCAAATAAAGTTGCTCCTGCTTCTGCCATACGGCGATTCAAAGATACGTCTTCTTCATGAATAATAATGGCTTCTTTCGTAATGAGGTCTACCACATCACTCATAGAGGACATGCTTTCAACTTGATCTTTTACTAAAGAAATCACCCGATCTACGGCCCAAGCTAAGTTAATTGCTGTAGGACGAGTTTCTTTTAAAGTCTCGCTAAATTCATATAAGCTTGTAAGTTGTTCACTAAATGGTGCCTCTAAACGGCTTGCTTCCATAGCAGCTAAAATTAAACCATAACTAGCAGCTACACCAATGGCAGGTGCCCCACGAACGCGAAGCATTTTAATAGCCTCAGCCACTTGACGCCAATCCGTGCAGTGAACATAAGTAATTTCAGTAGGTAATTTAGTTTGATCTAATAGCACTAGCGTATCTTTACGCCATTCAATATTAATCATACATTCTCCTTCGATGAACTATTGCGTATCGTTATGAATGGATTATAGTTTAAATCCACCATATTCATGCATGCGATTATGCGCATCATAACGAGCATCTACATCGATTACATCAATAGCACCTAAAATGAGAGCTTTAAGCTGAGCTGCCATGTCGCCCATCATTTCTACCACTTCACTATGTGTTAGAGCAGATTCAGAAATACCTGCAGCATAGTTGGTAATCATAGAAATCGTAGCATATGCCATTTCAGCTTCATTAGCTAAATTTACTTCAGGTACATTTGTCATGCCTACTGTATCCCCACCAAGCATATGGAACATTTTAATTTCCGCTGGTGTTTCAAAGCGCGGACCTTCTGTACATACATAGGTACCACCATTGTGAACAGACAAACCTTGTTCAGTACCAACCTTTTGAAGGATATCACGTAGTTCTGGACAATACGGATTTGTTACATCCAAGTGTGCTACTGGACGGTCACCACCTTCATAGAATGTAGTGATGCGGTTTTTAGTAAAATCTAAGAACTGATCAGTCAAAACGAAGTGACCTGGTTTAAAGTTTTCATTTAAAGAGCCTACAGCTGTTGTAGAGATAATAAATGTAACGCCTAATTTTTTGAGGCCCCAAATATTAGCACGATAGTTAATTTTGTGTGGAGGAATTGTATGATCTTTGCCGTGACGAGCTACAAAGATTACAGTTTTCCCATGGTATGTACCTTGTACATAATCTATTTCACCATATGGTGTCATTAAGGATTCTTCATGAATATTTTCAAAGATGGACGGATCATAAACACCAGTACCACCAATTACGCCAATTGCACTCATTGTGACCTCCTAATATTAATAACTCTTATCTTTTATTTTCTCATAGAATACAAAAACAGGCTATAGGAAAAACCATATAGCCTGTAATTTTTATAAAGGTTATTTAATTCTTAATAGTAATTATTGTAAAGGACCTTTTGGTTCGAACATATCTTGTAGTTCTTCACGACTAAAATGATACTTTTCATTACAGTAATGGCATACAAGTTCTGTTACTTCATCTTCCAAAATAGCCTGTTTATCTTCTTCTCTTAATGTCATAAGTACGGCACCAAAGCGATCCCGTCCACAACGACATTGGAAGTGAATTGGTTCATTATATACTTCATTCACAGTCAAGCCATCAAGAACGCGTTCCATAAGGCCCTTACCATCTGGATGAGCTTTTAAATATTCTGTAATAGGACCAAGTTCGTTAATATTCTTTTCTACTTGTGCTAATGCTTCGTCTGTAGCATCTGGTAAAGCTTGTACGATAAAGCCACCAGCTACAACTGTATGATAATCTGGATCCACCAATACACCTAAGCTAATAGTAGAAGGTACTTGTTCAGAAGCATATAAATAATAAGCCAAATCC
>CAUHTB010000236.1 GCA_959608595.1 uncultured Veillonella sp.
ACCAAAACAAGTGCAATTAGAAGCTACCATTATTGCTATGGAACAATCTTATGCAAAAGAGCAAGGATTTAGATGGTCCTGGCTCAGCTTGACTGGACATGGAGAAGATAAGACTAATTCCTATGGGGCTGTTACCTTTGGTAAAACACCAGGCGGTGAAGCTTACAAATTTTTTGTAAAACCAGAACTAAGTCTTATGGAAAGTTCTGGAAAAGCTGTTCTAATAGCTAAACCATCCATTATGGCCCTCAATGGTGAGACAGCACATATATTAATAGGGGAACGTATACCCGTTATAGAAGAGTCAGAGGTAAATGGAGAGCGCAAGCGTTCTACCCGCTATGAAGAGGTAGGAATTAAGTTAAACTATACTCCCATTATTACCGCAGATGGCGGTGTAGACGCAAAAATTCATGCTGAGGTGAGTACTCCAATCATGGTATCCGAAATGAAAGCTTATAAAATTAGTACGCGGCAAGCACATACAAGAGTGCGTTTACAACCAGGAGAGGTACTCGTCATAGGCGGTCTTATGGATAATCGCGATCAGCACCAAATACAAAAGATTCCTATATTAGGAGATATTCCGTTATTGGGCAAATTATTTCGTCATAGCAGAAAAACAAAAGATTCTGTAGAGATGTTGATGTTGGTACGGGCAACTGTGGTATAATAAAGGGTAAATGATTAGGAGGTTGTGAATGGAACGCATTCGAATGATAGGCCTTGGAAAATCATTTGGGGTGCGCCAAGTGTTTTCCAATGTGTCCTTTGAGATAAAAGAAGGTGATCGCCTAGCCTTAGTAGGTCCTAATGGGGCTGGGAAATCGACCTTATTAAAAAGCATATTAGGCTATGAAGATCTTGATGAAGGTAATGTAGTTAAGTCGCCTGTTGCAAGCATTGGCTACTTACAACAAGATGTAAATCTTGGTAATGATAGTTTAGCTACTGAGATTGAAAAGGCATGGGCTGATGTACATGCATTGGAAGAACAACTTAAAGAACTTACCACACGCTTAGAAACAGAAGAGGCTAGTGAATCTAATTTACAACGATTAGATTATTTACAAAATCGCCTTGAATGGTTAGGCGGCTATGATTACGAGCAAAAGACTAAGCGCATCATTTATGGTCTTGGCTTTACTGATGAGGATTTAGATAAACCAGCAAGCGCTTTTTCTGGTGGTCAAAAGACTCGAATTAATTTAGCTAAAGCATTGGTACGGCGTCCAGATTTTTTATTCTTAGACGAACCAACTAACCATTTAGATATGGACATGTTAGAGTGGCTTGAAGGGTATTTGTCTGCCTATCATGGCGGGATTCTCATTGTCAGCCATGACCGTTATTTCTTAGACCGTATTGTCACTGGCGTTGTAGAATTGGATAACCATAAGGCTACAACGTATCGTGGTAATTACAGTCGTTATATTCAACAGCGGGATGAACGGTTGAAAGCGGATATGGTAGCCTATGAGAAACAACAGGAGTACATCAAAAAGACAGAGGCTTATATAGATAAATACCGCGCAGGTATTAAATCTAAAATGGCTCGTGGTCGTCAGTCTCAATTGAATCGTTTAGAACGACTTGATGCACCGGTAACTTCACATCATTTACAATTTTCTTTCCCCCCTGCTGCGATGAGTGCCGATAAGGTTCTTGTTCTAGATCATTTATCAGTAGGATATGGTGAAAATCCTATCATTGATGATATATCACTCGTAGTACGACGTGGAGAATCAGTAGCCCTTATTGGACCTAACGGGGCTGGTAAATCGACACTCGTAAAAACTATAGTAGGTGAATTATTCCCTGAGAATGGTCACGTAGATATCGGTAACCGCGTACAAGTGGGATACTTCTCACAAGAACATGAGGAATTACATGATTCTTGGCAGGTAGTAGAAGAGGTTATGAACCATTTTAACTATACTGAAGAAAAAGCCCGCAATGTATTAGGCTCATTCCTTTTTAAAGGGGATGATGTATTTAAGCTTGTAGGAGACTTATCCGGTGGTGAGAGAGCTCGGTTAGCATTGTTAAAATTATTCCTTCAAGGAGATAATTTCCTTATCTTAGACGAACCGACAAACCATTTAGATATTCCAACGCGTGAAATTGTGGAAGAAGCATTACAACAATTTGAAGGTACTTGCTTTATTATTTCTCATGACAGATATTTTTTGGATCAAGTTTCTACAAAAACCATTGTTCTAGATGATGGGAAAATTACTGAATATCTCGGTAATTATTCGTATTACAAAGAAAAGTTAAAAGAACAGGAAGATTTGTTAGCCATAGCTAACGAGCAAAACTTAGAAAATAGTGTTAGTGATAATAAACATACTTCTATTAATGAATCTATACTTTCAGTAGAAGAATCTACAGAGGGATCGCAGAAGAAACCGAACGCCTATATGATAGAAAAGCAATTAGCTGAGGTGGAATCTGAAATTGCCCGATTAGAAGCAACTATGAAAATGTATGAAGTTCAATTAGCTAATCCTGTAGTACAGCAAGATTTAGATGAAATGTCCAAAATTTCCATACAAATTGAATCAACACAAAGTGAGTTAGATGCATTGTATGAGAAATGGGAACGACTATCTGA
>CAUHTB010000237.1 GCA_959608595.1 uncultured Veillonella sp.
ATATGAGGAGACGTTTCATCTACATAGTATTTATTGGCGCCCAAGCGCTCTTCTAATTTCATAGGGAACGCACCCCTTTCCAAGCATCACGAATCAAGGTAAATAGGCCAATGTCTCCGACACGGCGCATAATTTTTTTCATCATTGGCACTGCGCCATCACCGTTTACAGTGAATACGTCGCGCATCAAATTGTTAACAAATGCTGGGTATTCATTGAAAATACGCGGATGTGTAGCAAGGAATTTAGGCATATTCTTGTAACGCTTCAAATCCTTCAGTAACCAAGAAGCCTTGATTTGACGTTCATACAACTTAGCCACACGTTCCATATTTTCGTCGCGCAAGGCTACGTTAACCGCATCTGCTGCACACATACCGGACTCGATGGCAAGGTCCATACCACGAATAGTATAGCCAAGGTTCATACACATACGTGCCGCATCACCGACGATAATATACCCATTACCGCCCAATTTTGGCATAGATTTATAGCCACCTTCTGGTACGAGATGGGCACTATGCTCTTTTAATTGGCTATGTTTCAATAATGGTGCGATTCTTGGATGGTTTGTGAAAGCTGACAGCATATCGTCTACAGAACGATCGGCTTTGCCAATATCTTCAAGGCCTACAACCATACCTACAGAAAGGCTGTCTTTATTTGTATAAATAAAGCCACCACCTAATAAACCAGAGGTCATATCGCCTAAAGTAAGCCATGCCATACCATCATCGCCAGACAGCATAAGGCGATTTTCGAGGTCCTCTTTTTTAAGTTTGTATACCTCTTTTACGCCTACTGCCATTGTACTTGGATCTGTAGGAGCTGTGAGGCCGGCCTTTTCTAATAATAACGTATTGGAGCCTTCTGCGATGATAACAAGTTTTGCATATACTTCATCATCGTGGCAACGAACACCTACAACGCGTTGCTTTTTGCCTTCTCCTTCAGTAATGAGGTCTGTTACTTGTACATTGGATACGAGAAGAGCCCCTTTTTTCTCAGCCTCTTCAGCGAGCCATTTATCGAATTTAGCACGTAATACTACGTAGGACTCTTCATTCGGTTGACCATCTTCGTAGCTGTACTCAATAGTCGTCATTTCATTGCCAGCGCCAATAGAAATGCGCTCCTTTGTCACCTTTCGTTCCAATGGGGCACGGTCTCTAAAGTCCGGTACTAACCGTTCTAAAGAATGCGTATAAATACGTCCACCCATCATATTTTTAGCGCCTGGTGCGGTACCGCGTTCAATGAGCAAAACCTTTACTCGCTGTTCTGCGAGGCGTAACGCCGCCGCAGAACCCGCTGGCCCTGCACCAACAACGATAACGTCAAATGTTTCATTGCGATCAATTGCCATATACTCAGCTCCTTTAAATGAAAGCTTAACTTACATAAGTTTATACAGTATATATATATTCTCTATGAAGAACGAAAACACCTTTAAAAAATCGGCGAAAAAAATAAATATATTCTATATTTTACGAAATTGTGTTATATATCACACTATATGATGTATATATACTCATTTTATGCTTATACTATTGCACACTATCTTTTATAGATAAGTGCAATAAAATTCATCAATTCGTGAAATTTATAAGTTTATCTAGCTTTCAAAGGAAAAGTAGCGTATGATAAAAGTAGCAAAAACCCTATACGGAGCAACACGCGTATAATACGACCGCATAATGCAAGACCACGGTCAAGGTTAGGCACTCATTATTTTGGAATTACCAGAGGAGGCCATATGGACCCGTTAAGAATCTTGAAAGCATTATCAAATCCACATCGGTTAGATATTATATTGTGGCTAAAGCACCCAGAGAAAGAATTCGGTGTACAAGTACACACTAAAACTCTTATCGATTTCCCTAACAGTGTAAGTGTTAAGAGTATTCAAAAGCGCTGTGGTGTATCTCAATCTTCCATCTCTACATTTATGAGTATCTTGGAAAATGCGGAGCTCGTAGAATCTCGTAAGATTGATCAATATACCTATTTCCGCCGTAACGAAGAAGTAATTCGTGAGTTCGGCGAATGGTATAACAAAGAGGTATCCATCCAATCGGACGATATCGATAAATTATTAGAAACGGTAAACTTAGAAGATACTTCGTATCCTACGACAGAATTAACAGAGGAAACTTCTGTGCTTGGCAAGCAACTCGCTGCCGAAATCAATACTAAGGGATCCGATCATGATGAAAACAGGAAATAAAATACTCCCTCACTCACCATACTTAGGGATAAAAGGAAAAGAGCTATAATACATGTGATTATAGCTCTTTTTGATTTTAATCATCTAATATATTTTGTAGATCTCGCCGATTATAACAAATATGACGAACCTCCATTACATCTTCAATTACTACATAAAAGATGTAAAAATTACGTACCATAATCTTATAATATGGATACTCACGTACTTTCTTACTCGGATATACAGCATAAGATTCTGGACAACTTAATCTTGTATATATAGCAGTCTCAATATCTGTAATTAGTTGATGGGCTGCTTCTCTATTATGAAGAACATAAGTTATATAATCGACAATATGATTAAGCTCCTCTTCAAATAACGGTAAA
>CAUHTB010000238.1 GCA_959608595.1 uncultured Veillonella sp.
AGATACAAATATAAAATACAAATTTGACACATAAAAGATTTATAGAGATATCGTATAGTATCTATAAAGTAAGAGGACTATATATGGACAAAGAACTAAGCAACTTTTTAGAACAACGAGAACATACTGTTCTTACCGATATTGATGTTATAACTGCGGCAGTAGCTGTACCATTATTAGAAATCGATGGGGAAGATCATGTAGTATTTACTGTGCGCAGTAATAAGCTACGCCGTCAACCAGGTGAAATCAGTTTTCCTGGTGGACATTGTGAGCCTAATGATAAAAGTGGTGCCCATGCTGCCATGCGTGAATGCTCTGAGGAACTGGGTATCGATTTAGATCAAATTGAACTTCTGGGCAATTTAGACTGCTTAGTATCTGCGATAGGTGTCAAGCTATATGCCGTAGCCGTGCGCCTGCATACAAGCGATTTGAAACCAAATCCAGACGAAGTAGGAGAGGTATTCACAGTTCCATTACAATATCTATTAGACATGGAGCCAACGGTAGGTCATCTAGACATTGGGACGAAACCGTTAAGAGACTTTCCGTTCCATTTATTAGAAGGCTACAACATTGACTGGAAAATCAGACAAAACTACTCCGTTTATTTCTATCCTTATAAACAATACACCATATGGGGGCTAACTGGGCGAGTACTGAAGAACTTTTTAGATATATATAGGGAGATAGATTTGCATAATAATCCTCATATAAATTGACAGATTGTAAATTAAGGTATACTATTTATGTGTAAAAGGTTTAATGTGTTGCACTAATTAATCTAGGAGGTTCTCACATGAATCGCGAAACAGCATACGTACTTTGGTTTGATGAATTACGACGTGAAGATGTTAATTTAGTTGGTGGTAAGTCTTCTTCCTTAGGGGAATTGACATCCTCCACTAATGTACCTGTACCTTACGGCTTTGCTACAACTGCTCATGGTTATCGTGAGTTTATGAAAGCAACAGGTTTGGAAGATAAAATCCGCGCTGAACTTGATGCATTAGATGATGTAGAAAATTCTGCATTATTGCGTGAAGTATGTGCTAAAATTCGCCGCATGATTTGCGAAGAAGAAATGCCTAAAGAATTGGCAGATGCTATTCGTCATGCTTATGAAGAACTTGGTAAAAAAGTAAACGAAGAAAATCCATTCGTAGCAGTTCGTTCTAGTGCAACAGCAGAAGACTTGCCAGATGCAAGCTTTGCAGGACAACAAGATACATATTTAAATGTACGTGGTGCTGATGTTATTATTCAAAAAGTAAAAGAATGCTATGCATCTACTTTCACAGACCGTGCAACATATTACCGTGTAAAACAGGGTTTCGATCATATGACAGTAGCATTGAGTGCAGCTGTTCAAATGATGGTATTCTCTAAAGCGGCTGGCGTAATGTTCACTGTTGACCTTGTAACAGGCAATGACAACAATATTCTTATTGAAGGCTCTTGGGGTCTTGGTGAATACGTTGTACAAGGTACCGTTACACCAGATAATTTCCGTGTAGATAAAGCTAAAATGGAAATTACAGACCGCATGATTAATGACAAAAATATCCGTTTAGTTCGTAAAGCTGACGGCGATTGCGTTGAAGAAGTTGTTCCAGCAGATGAAGCTAAACAACAAGTGATTACAGATGCTCAAGTTCTAGAGCTTGCTGAATATGCAAAAGCAATCGAAAAACATTATGGTTGCTACATGGATATGGAATGGGGCGTAGATGAACGAGACGGTAGAATTTGGATTTTACAAGCTCGTCCAGAAACAGTTTGGTCCCGCAAAGAAAAACCAGAAGTATCTGAAAAATCTAGCACATTAGATGCAGGTAATCGCGATATTATCGTAAAAGGTTTGCCAGCATCCCCTGGTAATGCAGCTGGTAAAGCTCATGTTATCATCAATCCTGAGGATATTGATGAGTTCAAAGAAGGCGAAATTCTTGTTACAGCTATGACAGCTCCTGACTGGGTGCCAGCAATGAAAAAAGCGAAAGCCATCGTTACTGATGCCGGCGGTATGACTTGCCATGCGTCCATCGTTAGTCGTGAGCTTGGTATTCCATGTATCGTAGGTACTAAGAGCCGTAGCCATGAAGCGACTACATCCATTAAAGATGGTCAAATGATTACTGTAGACGCTACAAATGGTATCGTATATGATGGCGTATTAGAAGATATCGTTAAAAAGCCAGAAGCACAAGCTACTGCAAATGTTGTTGCTGAATCTGTTCCTGTAACAGGTACTAAGATTTACATGAATTTAGGCGATCCTGATTTGGCTGAAAAACATGGTGTATTGCCTTGTGATGGTATCGGCCTTATGCGTGAAGAGTTCATTTGGACTACTTTCATCCATGAACATCCATTGCACCTTATCGAAACAGGTCGCAGTGATTTTGCTGTAAATACATTGGCAGAAGGTATGCGTAAAGTTTGCCAAGCATTAGCTCCTCGCCAAGTTGTAGTTCGTTTGAGCGACTTCAAATCTAGCGAATACCGTGATCTTAAAGGTGGTGACAAATACGAACCACATGAATCCAGTGCATTACTTGGCTGGCGTGGTGCTTCTCGTTACTACG
>CAUHTB010000239.1 GCA_959608595.1 uncultured Veillonella sp.
TTCCCTGTACATAAGAATCCTAAGGTTCGCCAAGTTGTACAAGAGGAACTTGGTTCTGTAGAACGTGTTACCTTAATTGATCCGCTTGATTATGAACCATTTGCGAACTTAATGGCTAAATCTTATTTGATTCTTACTGACTCTGGTGGGATTCAAGAGGAAGCGCCAGCCCTTGGCAAACCAGTTCTCGTATTGCGTGATACTACAGAACGCCCTGAAGCTGTTGAAGCTGGTACGGTTCGCCTAGTAGGTACTGATAAAGATGCAGTACACGCAGCGGCTCATGAATTGTTGAGCGATGCAGCAGCTTATAAATTGATGTCTAATTCCGTTAACCCTTATGGTGACGGCAAAGCATCTGAACGCATTATTCAAGCGTTGCGCCATGAGTTCTTAGGCGACTCTAATCGTCCTGAACGGTTTGGTAAATAATATGGATAAGGACCTTGTGAAAGCCCTCGCCATGGCAACATCGGCGGGGCTCACACTCGTTTTCTGTATAGGTGGTTTCATTTGGATTGGATATACACTGGATGGTTGGTTTAGAACTGAACCGTTATGTATGATTGTATTTGGTCTTATTGGAGCTATAACAGGTTTTTATATGTTATATAAACAAGTTAAGTAGTGAGGTATATATGAATCAATATATTAAATTCATAGTGCGTGTGCTACTAACTTGTTTTTTTATTGCCTTTTTAGGCGGTATAATACAAGTTTTATGTGGCCTAGAACAGTATCTATGGGGATGGTTTTGGGGGATTTTTATAATGGTACTCTACTTGCTAAGTTTAGCTTTGCATGGTCAATCCATTGTATCAGGGGATCCTTACAAAGCCGTTCGTAAAGCTCGTAGACAGATGATATGGCGTCTTATGTTAGTAGGTTCATTAGTAGTCTTAGGATTAAAGATTCCCGGCATAGAGGCTATTAGCATGTTTGTTGGTGTCGCACTTATTCAGCCCGCATTATATGTTGTTTACTGGTGGCTTAGTCGACATTTCTAAGCTTATGATGTGTTAAATTATAGATATATTCCAATAATGCATTATACACAATACATTTATGAGTAATTAGAATTGTTTACCTTTCAAGTGTTGATTATATATCTATAACGATGTATGATGATACATATATATTATATTTATATTTATTGTAAGTATATTAGTTTTTTATTATGTCTATGGAAGGGGTTGAGAACGTGGAATTACATGCGGGACACCATGAAGTCGTGCAGTGGTTAGGGTTGACATTTAATTTGGATACTCTAATTGCTACATGGGTTACTATGGCTATTGTAATACTGATAACAGTACTAGCCACCCGGGGACGAAAATTGGTGCCTGTAGGCTTGCAAAATATAGTTGAATCTATATTGGAAGGCTTAGAGGGGCAATTAGCTCCGAACTTAGGTCGTCATTGGCCAATGGTGAGTTCCTTGTTATTTACGTTTTTCTTATTTATTTTTGTAGGAAACGAATTAGGTTTAATGCCTACCTTTAAGGCTTTAACATCACCAACATCCGACATTAATACTACTGTTGCATTAGCTCTATGTAGCACATTAGTAGTATGGGTTATGGGGATTAAAGTTAAAGGCTTATCCTATTTCAAGCATTTCGTACGACCTTATAAGGCTTTGCTAATACTGAATATTTTTGAAGAGATTGCTAGACCTGTTACACTTGCCTTCCGTCTATTTGGTAATATCGTAGCTGGTGAAATTCTGTTAGAAGTATTGTACAATTTGCCTTGGTTTGTACCGGTACCATGGGTATGGATTGCTTTTAGTTTATTTATTGGTATTATTCAAGCCTTTATTTTTACCGTTCTTACTGCCTCCTACTTGGGGATGGCTCTTAGTGAGGAACATTAATTTTTTACGGAGGATATATTATGGAAGCTCAAGGTTTATTCGCATTAGCAGCAGCAATCGCAGTAGGTTGTGGTGCCATTGGTGCAGGTATCGGTGACGGTCTTGTATCTAGCAAAGTAATTGAAGGTATTACGCGTCAACCTGAATTGCGTGGTCAATTGATGTCTACTATGTTCGTAGCGATTGGCTTGATCGAAGCGATGCCTATCATCGGTGTAGTAGTAGCATTTATTTTGTTATTCAGATAATAACGAGGAGGAATAACCTTGGTTGACTTAAGCCTTGGAACGATTCTTGCTCAAATGTTGAACTTTTTTATATTAGTTTGGCTATTAGCTCGTTTTGCATATAAACCATTATTGGCTATGATGACAGAACGTAAAGAACGAATTGCTAAAGACTTAGAAGCTGCAGAAAAAGCTCGCGTAGAGGCAGAGGGCTTTAAAGCTGATTATGCTGCTCAAATTGCTAAAGCACGTCAAGAAGCACAACAAATTGTTGAAAAAGCAGTTCAAGAAGCAGAAAATACAACACGCGAACAATTAGCGACAGCACGCGAACAAATTGAACAAGAAAAAAATCGTGCTCGCCAAGATATTGCAATCGAACGTGATCGTGCTATGAATAGTTTACGCAATGAAGTTGTTTCTTTGTCTGTAGCTATGGCTGGTAAAGTTGTTGCTAAAGATATGAACAGCGAAACTAATA
>CAUHTB010000240.1 GCA_959608595.1 uncultured Veillonella sp.
GAGGATGTGTACTAAAAAGATTGCTCAAGCTTTCACCAATTCCCATCATAGGGTTAATAATAAACATATGGGCTGTAGCATTACTTGCATTAGGCAATGCACCATGTTTAGAGTAGTAGTCAATTTTTGCAAGTGCAGAAGCCAGTGCTAATGGGTTGCGACACATATCTCCGCCTCCCTCATCAGCTAAAAACTCACGAGTACGGGAAATACTCATCTGAATGAGTCCTGCTGCGATAGGTGCAATAATGATCGTACCAAGAAGCGCCAAAGGGTTAGTGCCTTCTCGATCATCGGAGCGCCCAAATATGGCAGTGAATTGAAGTATATTGGCTATCATAGAAATAGCACCAGCCATCATAGCTGCAATTGTACTAATCAATGTATCTCGATTCTTAACATGTGTTAATTCATGTGCAAGCACACCTTCTAATTCTTCATCAGTTAATAGACGTTGGATACCTTCTGTAACAGCAACTGCTGCATGACTAGGATTTCTACCTGTTGCAAATGCATTCGGTACTTCACTGGGAATGATATAAACCTTTGGCATTGGTAAATTACCATTTTTAGTCAATTTCTCTACCATTGCATATAGTTTTGGATTAGACTGTGCAGTAACAGGTTGAGCATTGTATTGGGCTAAAACGATTTTATCGCTGTACCAATAAGACATAAAATTCATACCCATGGATATGACAAACATCATAATCATACCGCTTCTGCCGCCAATCATATCACCAATAACCACTAAAATGGCCGTTAGCGTAGCTAACAAAAGTGTTGTTTTTATATTGTTCATAGTTTCCTCCAATTATTGTTATGGACTATGCCTAACACTATAATTATACCATAAACTATATAATTAACGCTCCAGTTGTATCAGCTTCTAAGCAATATATTTTATTTTCAATCTCATTTGCTGTGAATACAGCCCCCATAGCCTTTGCTACCTCTTGTACATGAGCTTTATCAACATATGCAATTAGAGTAGAACCCGATCCACTGATAGTTGCACCGTAAGCTCCAGCAACTTTTGCGGCTTCAAAAACTTCATCACAATGAGGAATCAATGTCTTACGATAAGGTACATGCAAGTTGTCATCTAAGGCAACAGATAAATTACTTAATTGATGCGTAATTAAGCTTGTTACAAATAATGAAGCATGACTTACATTTTGTACAGCTTCTTTAAATGGAATATGATTTGGTAGCACAGAACGAGCATATTCAGTAGATACCATGACTTCTGGTACTACAACAGCAAAATGTAGCTCCGGAGGAATAGAAATGACCGTGTTTAGTACCTTATTTTTTAAACCTGTAGCACAACATAAATTTCCGTAAATAGCTGGCGCTACATTATCTGGATGACCTTCCATACGATTTGCTATAACCAGTAACTCTTCTTTTGAAAGTGGATGCTTTACTAATGCGTTCGCCAGTAAAAGTCCCCCTACTATAGCCGTACTACTACTACCTAGTCCACGAGAGGGAGGAATCAAGGTTTCAGAAGTTATATGACCATATCGAATTGGTTCTTGAGCAGTAGCAAAAACTTGATCCATAGCAAATCCAATTAGATTCTTTTTAGGATCTTCAGCGCGTAAAATATCTGCACCAAAACCTTCAAAAGTATATGTATATTCTGTAGCATTTTCATCTGGTGTAAAGCTGAATATATTATAAAGATTTAGTGCTAATCCTAAGCAATCAAAACCTGGGCCACAGTTTGCACTAGTGGCAGGTACTTGTACACGAACAGTATTCATAATTAAGCTTCCATAATACGAATAACACTATTAACAGCCTTAACGGAGCGCAAGCTATTAAAAGAGTCTATAAGATTTAAAATATAAGATCTTGGGCATTTAGATGTAACAATGGCAAGAACTGCAGTTTCTGGATCCATATTTCGTTGAACGATGGATAAAACAGAAATTTTTTGTTCTGCTAATTTTGCAGAGATTTTTGCTAGAACACCTGTTTTATTATCCACTGCTAAACGCAAGTAGTAGCTAGATTGGATTTTACCTGGAGAATAAATATCTTTTTGATCATAATAGAACGGTTTCAAGCGCCCTGTTTCATTATAAGAGACATTCTTTGCCACTTCCATTATGTCAGATACTACAGAACTACCTGTCGGTAAGCTACCTGCACCACGACCATATAGCATGACATCATCGATACCATTGCCCTTAACATAAATTGCATTGTAGGATCCTCGAACAGATGCTAATGGATGTGTCGTAGGAATAAATGCAGGATATACATTTAAAGATAATCCTTGAGCAGTTTCTTTAGCAATACCTAATAATTTAATATTGTAACCAAACTCTTTCCCAAATTTTATATCTTCAGTATCAATACAAGTAATACCTTCTACAGTTACATCTTCAAAGAAAATACGACGGTTAAAGCTAATAGATGCAAGGATTGCCAATTTACGAGCTGCATCAAGTCCTTCTACATCAGCTGTAGGATCTGCCTCTGCATATCCTAAATCTTGTGCTTCTTTCAATACATCTTGGTAGCTTAAACCTTCTTCAGACATTTTAGTCAAAATAAAGTTTGTAGTACC
>CAUHTB010000241.1 GCA_959608595.1 uncultured Veillonella sp.
CTACCCATTACGATAAGATCAGCATTGTATTTTTTAGCTACTGCTAACAATGCAGGACCAGGGGAACCAACTTCGAATACGCTTTTAACTTTTACGCCTGTAGGAATTTCTTTCACTACATCGTTAAGAATTTCTTTACCAGTTTCTTCCATATCTTCTGCAATTTGTTCAGATACGTAACCACCGGAAATTGGTGTTTGATCGAAATTGGAAATAGCAGACACGATGTTTGCAACGTGAACAACAATCAATTCAGCATGGTTGCGGTCCGCTACAGCGAGAGCATGTTCCAACGCACGTTTAGCATTTTCAGAACCATCAGTAGGTACGACAATAGTTTTGTAGGTAACCATAATAACCCCTCCTATTTCTAATCCCTCAAAGGGGATATGATCAAAGATCGTTTAGCCTATATTATTATATTCTAGACCATCAAGGAAAACTCCTCTTTTTCTTGAGGATTTCTTTTATTATAGCACAAATTATACAGATTTATACAAATAAAAGAATATTATGTGTATATTATAAAACTTGTGATGACTGGTTAGTGTTCAATGTGGTAGTCAATCTGAATCCATCAAGCACATCAATAAGCTCTGGTGTGCTAAGGCTAGTGCCTGCTGGACCAATCATACGAGCTACCGCCACATTGCCTTCATTACCTAAGATAATAGTAGCGGCAAAGGATACTGGTGCAGCTGCAGATATATCAGCCGTATTAGGATTCTTCATATGACCTGCCAAGTAGAACATAACATTACCATCAATAATATGTGTTTCATAACGAGTGATCGTTGCCTTATTCACCTCAACCAATTGTCTAAGGTAATAATCACCAAGCATTTGTTTGCCCATCATTGTAGGCATACCTGTGCTAACCGCTTGTACAGGGATTGTAAAGGATTCAATATCGAGGCGTACATTATGCTTAGTGAAGGCAATTTTACCCTTTTCATTTAGACGGGTAAATCCTTTTGGATAGGCAAATTTAATACCTTCAGCTACGCTGATATCACTTGTACCAGAGATAAACTGCTTAACACCTTTAATTGTACTAGAACCAGTTTTATTTAGTAATTCAAAGGATGGAATCGTATACTCCATCAAGCCTTGTTCCATAAATTCCCCTTGAATTGGCGCATAGGTACTCACCAAATTATAGCGATGCGTTGGATCCTTATCCATGATAAATTCCGCTTCAAATACAGATTGAACAGGCTCTGTAGATGTCATTTCAGCATAAGACTTTGGTGTTGTCTTATCCCAACGCGCTGATGTAGCCCCTTTCTTAGTAAAGAAGCCACCAACGATATCGTTGTTCTCAAAGACATTACTATGCTGACGCCAGATGCTCAAGTACTCTTCATCAGACATCCCCTTAATTGGCACACCATACCAAGTCGTATTCCATTCCTTTTGAGATACCCCATCTTGCGGCGTATTATTGCGTTTTGTGAAAGACACAGTATATGAATCGTCTTGTGTTGGACCTGCTAGGTTGAAAGAATAGCCTTGAATATGCTCACTTTCACTACGCACATCCATATCTATCTTAACACCATCGGCTACACGCCATGGAATCGTAAAAGTATAGCCATTTTTATAGTCCTTGACCACCGTATTCATCGTAGTTGCATACGATTTATACTGTTCTGGCAAAATAGAGGCAGAATCTTTTTGGGAATCTACGATTGCCATCGGAGTTCCAGGTGTGCCTTGCAAACCTTCTGCCATAATAGAGGTCGTGCTCATAGCCATAACAGCTAATGTAGCAGCAATAAAACGTAACTTCATAAGACCT
This sequence comes from uncultured Veillonella sp., assembly GCA_959608595.1. GTDB lineage: Bacteria > Bacillota > Negativicutes > Veillonellales > Veillonellaceae > Veillonella. The sequence continues at coordinate 1,802 of CAUHTB010000241.1, forward strand.
CCTATAACATGTTCTCCAAGAACGCTTTCGTTCTATCGTTCTGTGGATTGTTGAAAATTTGTTCTGGTGTACCTTCCTCTTGGATAACACCATCTGCCATGAAGATGACACGATCAGATACTTCACGAGCAAAATTCATTTCATGGGTTACGATAATCATCGTCATATGATCATCAGCCAGCTGTTTAATAGTCTTAAGAACCTCACCAGTTAATTCTGGGTCAAGAGCGGATGTTGGTTCATCAAAGAGCATGATTTCTGGATTCATCGCCAATGCACGAGCAATGGCCACACGTTGTTGTTGCCCGCCAGACAAACGGGATGGATACATATCGCGCTTTTCCCATAAGCCAACTTTATTAAGTAATCGCTCTGCAATCGGTAAAATTTCATCATCTTTCATACCTTTTACCATACGCGGTGCAATCATAATGTTATCAAGCACCGTCATATGAGGGAATAAATTGAAAGATTGGAACACCATACCCATGCGTAATAGCAAGTCATGTTGTGTTTCTTGGCTAGCATAGTTTACAGTGCCATTAGCATCTGTACTAGCTAGAACTGTACCATCTACAGTAATAGAGCCACCATCAATGGTTTCCAATTGACCTAAGCAGCGCAAGAATGTAGATTTACCAGAGCCAGATGGGCCGATAATAGAAACGATTTCCCCTCTATTCATTTTGAGCGATACATCGCGCAATACAGTTTGATTGTTAAAGCGTTTTTCAATACGCTCCATATTTA
>CAUHTB010000242.1 GCA_959608595.1 uncultured Veillonella sp.
ATTTGTTTTCTAAAGAAAAGGAGGTGTAAATATGCAACGAAACTTAGATAAGGATGATATACGTGATGCTTCGGATTTGCTGACTCATATCGATGGTTGGGAAAAGACGGGTTCTTATGATGTGGATGCCATCGAGGCTCTTGATCGATGGCATGCGAAACGAGAGCGCATACATCGCGAAGCAGAGGCTTTGTATACGCAAATATACGCATCCTATGAGGCCTATGTAGATAGCTATGAAGAACAACATCATAGCATGGCGCCTGAACGTATAGCGGCTGATCTTATGAACCATAATATGTCGGATAGCCATATAGGTACTATCGGTCGTGCTCTTGAAGACGTACAAGTGGAGGGGACAGACCTTTCCGTTATGCAGCAAGCGATAATGACACCTGCCTATGAGCAACGGTTGTGGAACATATTACATGATGTAAACAGTCTGCTCCTTGAAGAGGACCAATTCTTTGGTTACTTTTACTTACAAATGACTCATCGCATTCGCTTTGATATGGCCAGTGCTTTTGGTATTAATCTTAAACAGGGCGGATATGTATTATATGTAAATCCCTTTATCTTGTTACGCCAATCACCTGATGTGATGAAGGATGGTATTAAGCGTGAAGTTCTTCATATCATTTCTGCTCATTTGATGCGGGTAAAAGCACTGAGCCAAGGCTTTCACAAAACAGCAGTCCATATGGCTATGGACATGGTCGTAAACGATTACCTTGAACATGTAGACCGTGATGCAGTAACGGTAGCCAATGTAAATGCGCGCTTTGGTTTGTTATTAAAGCGTTTTCGTACCATTGAATACTATGCGAAGGCTATTGATAAGGTCATGAAAGAAAAACCAGACCTCTTTGTGCCCATCGATAATGCAGATACAGCGGTTGCTATGGAGTTTGATCCTCAAACTAGCCATGATATTTGGGATGAATCTGATTCTATTGATACAGATACGATGGACCAAATCACGGAGCGCTATATCAACGAAGCTTCAAAGGGTGATATGGAAGGCTATGTGAAAAGTCTTATCGATACATTCCAAAAGACACGCCGCGCCTTGCCATGGTATTTTTATCTCAAAAAGCTGATGGGCAAGGTAGCGAGTGGATACAAAAAAACGACGATGCGTCGTAATCGTCGTCAGCCTGAGCGTTTGGAATTATCTGGTACATTGCGCCAACATAAGGCAAATGTATGGGTAGCTCTCGACATGAGTGGTAGTATAACTGATGTAGAGTTTACAAATGCCTTAGAGCAAGTGTTACAAATCGTGCATGCTTATAACCATCGCATTACCGTTGTAGAATGTGATAATGAGGTGCGCCGCACCTATTCGATGGAATCCGTGAAGGATGTGAAGCCGCGCCTTGATGTGCGTGGTGCAACAGCTTTTACCCCTGTATTCTCTCTGGCTAATCAAAACCGTGTAGATTTACTTGTATACTTTACAGATGGCAAAGGGGAAGAGCGACTACGAGAGGCGCCAAGAGGCTATAAGGTGCTGTGGGTGTTGACCGGTGAGAACCCACAACTATCTTTGCATACCCCATACGGCCTGGTTCGTGAACTCGGCTATGTTGGTATTGATGAAACTCAAGATATTGATGAGTTTGTACGCATGGCTAACCGTGGGGGCTTTTCTATGGCAAATCAAGAGATTTAGTCTATTAGTATGCAATTTTTTATGGGTTTGATCTTGAACTAAGACTATATACAAAAATGACGCAATCCTTTGGATTGCGTCATTTTTAGGTCTGTAGATTTTGTATTAGCTATTAAGCTCAATAGAGGAACCTGGATCGATAATGAGTGCTGTTTGGTTATACTTGCCCTCTACTAGGCTTGTAAATACACCTGGTTCGCGGTCGATAACAGGCCATGTTTTGTAGTGAATTGGAATGGAAATACGTGCTTTTACATAAGAAGCAGCAAGAGCTGCATCTTCAACCCCCATTGTGTAATTATCACCGATAGGAAGAAGGGCGTAATCAATTTCACCAAAACGATTTAATAATTTCATATCGCTAAAGAGTGCTGTATCACCAGCGAAGTATAGGATATCTCCGTAGAAATCTACGATACAACCTGCAGCGTGACCGCCAGGGATACCAGAGCCGTGAAAGGCAGGAACCATTCGAACAGAACCGAATTCAAAGTCGAACTTGCCACCTAAATGCATGGCGTGTGTACGACAACCGGCAGCTGCCGCTTTACCCGCCACCTCAGCAGTGGAGATAACGAGTGCATCATTTGCTTTGGCAATAAAATCTGTGTCTCCATAGTGATCATCATGACCATGACTGACAAAGATATATTGGCATTTGATGTCTTCTTTTTTAGCGATATCCCATGTATTACCGGTCAAGAATGGGTCGAAAATCATGGATACATCGCCACGTGTGAGCATAAAGCAAGCGTGACCAAAATAAGTTAGTTTTGTTTTCATAGGAACACTTCCTTCCTTGTACATACAATTCTTAATTCTATTGTATAATATAATAAATGAAAATAAAACTATTGGTGATA
>CAUHTB010000243.1 GCA_959608595.1 uncultured Veillonella sp.
CATAATTACTATAAAATGTAAATTCTATACATGTCGCTAGTATAGGCTTCCATTAGATATGTTTGTCGTTAATATACTACCTACTAAGCTTCTTTTGGTTTGCACTCACGGCGCATCATAGAATACGGCTCAAGTGGTGTATCCATGTAGATACGCACTTTCATTTGCGCATGAGGCGCTACGTCGATTGGGTTACCATCTTCGTCTGTCATTTTTTCAATTACAGTTTCAACGAGTTCACCTTTAGGTTGGCAGAATTCTACTTTATCCCCTACCTTGAAGTTATTACGTTGTTCAAGATCAACGTATTTTTCTTCTTCGTTGTAGCCCATAACTAAACCGATGAAGTCATGGCTTTGTGTATTAGTAGATTTACCATAGTTTTGGGCTGTTTCATCAGGGCGACCTTCTGCAAAGCCATCTGTATATGGACGATGAGAAATCTTTTCTAATTCTGCAATCCATTCCGGACGAACATACCAATCTTTACCTTCTTTAAGGTATGTATCGATAGCTGTACGGTATACCTTTGCTACTGTTGCACAATAGTGAACGGATTTCATACGGCCTTCAATTTTAAGGCTATCGATACCAGCTTCGTATAAGTCAGGAATGCGGTGAATCAAGCACAAGTCTTTAGAGTTAAAGATATATGTGCCATGTTCATCTTCTTCAATTGGATAATATTCACCAGGTCGGTTGGATTCTACAAGGGAATATTTCCAACGGCAAGATTGAGAACATTGACCGCGGTTCGCATCACGGTTGCCTGTCATGTAGTTAGACAATAGGCAACGACCAGAGTAAGAAATACACATAGAACCATGTACGAAAGATTCGATTTCGATATCTACATTGTCCTTCATTTCTTTAAGGTCCGCCAAAGACACTTCACGAGCTGCTACAACGCGTGTAGCACCAAGTTCTTTCCACATTTGAACTGTATGCCAGTTTGTCGTAGACGCTTGTGTGCTTACATGAAGTTCAAGACCTGGAGCTACGCGTTTAGCAAGGCTAAAAATCCCCATATCGGCTACGATGATTGCATCAACACCGATACTTTCAAGGAATTTCAAATAGTCTTCTAAGCCTTCAAAGTCCTCGTTGTGAGGAATAATATTACATGTGACATGGATTTTCTTGCCATGAGCATGTACGAATTCTACAGCTTCCTTTAATTCCTCGTCGGAGAAATTAGAATTACCTGCGCGCAAGCCAAAACGTTTACCTGCACAATATACGGCATCCGCACCATAGCGAATAGCCATTTTAAGCTTGTCCATATTACCAGCTGGACAAAGCAATTCCATAAAATGTTCTGCCATTATTTGTTGTGCCCTTTCCACACACTCACACTCATACCATCACCCATTGGGTAAATGGTGGTGTTAAACAATTCTTTATTTTCAACATACGTTAAGTATTCTTTTAACCGTTTTACGATAGTTTTGAACCGTTTTGGCGGCTCCTTATCGCCTCTTACATAGCCTCTAAAAAGTACATTATCCGCCAGGATAACGCCACCTTCTTTCACATGAGGCAAAATAAGTTCTAACTGTTTTAGGTATTGCCCTTTTGGCCCATCTAAAAACACTAGATCATATTCACCAGTGAGTTCCGTTAAGACTTGAGACGCATCACCTTTCAGTAATGTAATTTTATCGGCATAATCGGATTGGTTAATATAATATTTCGCCATTTCGTGACGCACATCATCTAATTCAATAGATGTAATGTGTCCCTCCTCTTCGTCGAGTAGCGGAGCCATCAATAAAGCTGAGTAACCAATGGCGGTGCCCACCTCTAACACAGAGGTGGGCCGGTACAAACCTATTAATTCTTCAAATAGATGAACCTCAGATTCTCGTAAAATCGGTACATCATTAATCATCGCGTAAATACGCTGTTCATTTAAAATATCATTTAATGTCATGAAAGTAGATTAAATCTCCTACATTATCTATTGTTAGTACCACTAGGAACTACCAACGTAGAGCGTTCAGCAGGATTTGCAGATTCTACCTGAATTTGTGGTACTTGTTGTGCATTAGGAATAACATTCTGCATCGATTCAGGTACAGGTGTCGTCGTTGGTACATACGTATTGTTATTTGTATTATTTCCATAGGATGGAGCAGCGGGCGTGACTTGCGTCGATGATTGATTTTGTGTTGAACCTGGTACAGGATCTGGAATCTCAGCTGCTGGAACTGTAGTTGGTGTGTATTTATAACTAGGTTCTACGTCAACATATTGAGAATCTGCTTCCACCGCTTCTGCAGAACTATAATTATAATTAGGCTCTGTAGTCGCTACTGCTACGTCATAGTTAGGGCCAGCTTGTGCAGCTACTTCAGTATTAGCAGAAGAATTTTTAACTGTATCAGCACCATAAATTTTATTAACCGCTGCTAAATGTTCTTCGTATGATTTAGAGAAGTGATTATGCCCCTCTTTATCTGCTACGAAGTATAAATAATCTGTATTTTCAGAATGTAATACTGCATCTAGAGCTTTTTTACCAGGATTTG
>CAUHTB010000244.1 GCA_959608595.1 uncultured Veillonella sp.
CTTTTCAAGATTATACATATAATTGAACAATGCATTTGGCATGCCCCAACCATAGTAAGAACTACCTTCACCCCAATCATTGGAGGACATTGTAAAGTTCTTTTTGTAAATCGCATCTTTAGCATCAAAATCGCTAAATACATAGCTACCACTATCGTATTTATACGTTTTAGCACCTAAGTAACCAGTAAACTCATAATCACTAGCTGGTTGTCCATAGTAATCATACGATTGTTTGAACGTACCATCTGGCTGTTTAACCCAAACCACATCAAGCTCACTATTGTTATAGTTGCTCCAGTTATCTGTAGCATTATATTTAGCAATTTCTGCTACGGATTGATTAATTTCGTCACCATGTTTTTCAACATAAGCTTTAGGATTTACTAAAGCATCTTTATTATCAGCAGATACGATAAGACCTTTAGCCTTTTCTTTTAAGTATTCAGGGTATAAAGAAGAGTTCACATTATACATAATGTCCCCGGTCTTATAGAGTTTTTCCCCTGTATTCTTATTAGTGATTTCATACATTGCATAACCACCAGATGGAATATCGAGGGAGAATTTCTTCTCAGCCATATCTGTAGGGTATGCCTTAGCAAGAATATCTTGTAAGCGGCTCATCACTTGAGCTTGTTTTTGTTGTGTTTCCACAAGCTTAGCATTTGCCTTTTCAAGCTCTTGATCGCGATTTGGATTACTCCAGCTTAAATCCAATGTTTCTTTATAAGCTTCATATTCAGCTTGCAAGTCTTTCAGTTGTTGATAGAAGTAAATGCTATCTGTCTTACCTTTATAAGTAGAATCATAAATACCATTAGGGCTATCTGGTGCAGCCGTATCTTCACTAGATTTTTTCTCACCATCAGAGCCAGTTTTAGTAGCACTTTCAATATCGTATGGGAATTCATCGCGATTAATACCGATTAACTCAGCCGCTGTTGGCGGTCTGTAGATAACTTCATGTACTGCGTGAGTATAGGCAGAATCAGTGATACCTGTACTATGTTTGAAAGTACCAACACCGATACGAACTTGAGAGTCATGACCATTCCAAACGGCACGAACACCGTCATAAGATTGACCGAACCAATAGCCACTCGCGCCCATAGGCTCTGTTAAGCGGCCCACAGATACGTCCCATTTTTTAACGCGTCTCGTGAGATCCACTGTATCAAGTCGTTGATGGTTAAAGCCTTTAGAATCAGATTGAGTCCAGCTTGTATCTACACCACTCATGCCAGTCGCACTACCGATAACTTTGAGGTTTGTAAACTCATTAAGACGTGCATCGAAGCCAAGGCGTAAGCGTTGTTCAAAGCTATGACGATTAGCATCGTACATATTCGCTTTCGCAGAACCAATAGCAGAGTTCGCTCTAAATGGAGATTGAGGTCTGTTAGAACCGTCATGTGCCATCCAACGTGCTCTGTAGTCGCCAACTAATGTAACACCACGTTCTTTTGTGGTATCAAAATCAGAACGAATAAAGTCAGTTAAACGAACTACATCTGCTACATTTTGTACACCAGATTCACCGTTTACTACTTCGCCATTAGTGCCATTAGGTGTATTGGCCCCTACTGCATTAACAGTTGTGCCATCCTTAGATTTGCCGATTGCTGTAGTTTTGCTGCTGTCTCCGCCACCAAATTTAAGATTAACCCCCACACGATATACCCGTTCTTGTGTAGCACGGTCATCATCACGATGGTTAAAGATATTGTTGATACCAAAGTACATCATGGCATTTTTATTGAACCGTTTTTGAACCATTACGTTCCAAATACCAAATGTTTTCTTTTCATAGGTTTGCTTATTATAAACGCCTGCATCACCGGACAAGATATCTGGCCAGTAGTTACCGCCATTGTTAAGGGTATTACTATCAAGCATATTGATATAATAATCACCCCAAATGGATCCATTCCAACCGGATTTAGGATTGTCATAAGTAATGCCGATGTCAACTTTGTGCATTGGTTTATCAAGCAATTGACGAGGCATACTTGGATCACTCTTGTTGATGGCATGCAAGTAGGTATAACCTAACTTACCAGACCAATATTTGCCGAACTTTTGTTGTACTTCCGCTTGAACACCTGTGATTTCTGCTTTACCAATATTTTTAAAGCTGTAAATCATATCTGGTGCCCGTTGGTACTTCGCATCGCCTTTGAGGTATGGCGCAAAGTCCATGAAGTCCCCTGTGAAGTACACGGACATATAGTTCTTGATGCGGTTGTGGAATACACCTACGCGAGCATAGGTATTTTTATTTTCCCCTTCCAAGCTCATATCAAAGTTGACAGATTTTTCAGGTTTTAAATTAGGATTACCAGCCCAGTACCAACCGAGTTTTGCCACCCCAATCCCTACAGGATTGGACGCATACATTTCCCAGTTATACCACAATTCGCCCATACCTGGCTCAGTATAACCAGTACCTACATTGGCTTTAAATCTACGGTGTGTATTGCCCTTTACGTTATAAGTCATACCTAAGGAAGCAG
>CAUHTB010000245.1 GCA_959608595.1 uncultured Veillonella sp.
TCGAAGTTCGAGCCCCTACACTACCAAAGCCATACTTTTCACCAATTCTATGTGCTCGATTACTCGTTTTAGTATTGTAACGATTTCTGGTCATCTCATTAACAGTTCTAGCCACTCTTACACTATTAGATTTACTAGCGCCTGTATTTGCATCAAAAGGTGTAAGAGGCGATGTAACACGATAGGTCATACTTGGTGCATCCATATATGCCGATGGGGCTGAAAAGCCATGAAACGCATAGTATCCTACCGCCAAAGTTGGAATCAAACTAGCTAAGCCTGCATCCCATATAATATTACCGTTCTCATCACGATGAAAGGTAACAGACTTCTCAGCAGCATCATAAAGTGCTGTTTCTTTTCCATCACCGTGATTAATCAAGGTATAGCTTTTACCTTCATCATCAACGAGCCGCACTTCACCATTATTTAATTCTGGTTTGACCACATCACATAGAGCATAGCTAATATCGTCCCAATACGAACAAGCGCCTACTAGCGCTGCTATAGATGTAAAAGCTATGGCTATGTAAACAGTATTCTTACTTGGTTCATACATATAATATTCCTTCGTTTGATTTCGTAACTGAAATCAATACTATATCAATCTTTTATTATATTTGATAACGTCTTACGACCCTGCTTATTCTTTAATTCCACCATATACGCATATCGTAACAATACTTCACTGTCATTTCTAATAGTCGCTATACGCCTATCCTCCGAATCTGACAAGTTTTTTAATTGCCCCACTTCAACATACGTAGTGCCATTAACCACACTAATAACAGATACCTCTTTCGTTGTATAAATAACAATCCACTTCTCAGGAGACTTTGTGTCTTGTTTAATGGTATAAACCTTGCCATACACAGCATCGATAAGATCGATAGCCGTTGCATTTGGATCTTGCTTTGACGTATATACCATCAAACCGTCTTTTGTGCCTTGTGGTTCATAATAATAGGAATCTTTAATGCGCTCTTCCATGGTATATGGGAATCCTACTTCATCACGCAATTCATGCCAAGACAGATCTCCTATAAACAAATATCCCAAAAAGAATAAAATGATTCCCCAACTCAGACCCAATCGTGTCCATTCTTTTCTGCGAGCTGCATTACGAATCTTTTTACTCGCTGCTTGAGCAGCCTGATCTCGCCGTCGATGTACATCATACAAACGAATCCGCTCACCTTGAGCCTGATCCGTCAAACCACCATGCCAGTCCTCAATAAAGAATACATAAGTTTTATCCTTTTTAATTGATCTATATTCTTTATAATCTGCTTCGTCGCCACTTCTAGCCTTCGATTGCCCCTCCACAGCTACGACACGTTCTACGCCTTTATCATGTAGTCTATATCCTTTAGGCGGCGTTGAACGTAAAATAGTCTCTGAAAACGTACAATAGTCTTTTTCCCCATTTACAATGGTGAGCCATTTTTTATCTTCACCATCAACTGGCATAAGTCCATATTCAGTCCAAGACTGAGCCCCTTTAGAAACACCTAGTTCTTTCCTATAATTTTCATCATTAAGATCATAACGTATTTTTTTATCAACGATAAACTCTTGATAAGAAATGACCTCCCCGACTACATATCGTTTTCCCTGAATCTCTACAACATCATAACACTTAAATTTCATATTCCAGACTCTTCTGCAACAATTTCTTTTAACAGTTTAACTTCTTCTTTTGTTAATGGTCGTTCCAATAAATCGGGACGCAATAATCGTGTCCGCTTTAAGGCTTGCTTTTGTCGCCAGGTAGCAATGTTTTTGTGATGGCCACTACGCAATACGTCAGGAACAACCCACCCTCGGAATTCTGGTGGCTTTGTATATTGAGGACATTCTAATAAAGGCTCATAAAAGGAATCCTCTTGGGCCCCACTCGCTGCGCCTAATACACCAGGAATCATACGGGCTACTGCATCGGCTACAACCATAGCTGGCAATTCACCACCTGTTAACACATAGTCACCAATGGAAATGGTTTCATCTACTAAATGTTCCTCTACGCGATAATCTACACCTTCATAGTGACCACAAATAAGGACCACTTGATCATAGCTAGCCAATTCACGAGCCTTCTCCTGTGTAAAAGGCTGTCCTGTAGGTCCCATAAAGATAATACGACGTCGTATACTTTCATTAGGATTACCAATAAGACTCATTTCATCACACATTTCATCTGTGGTATAAGTATCATTAATATCACTATCATATTGAGCAATAACGGATTCTACGGCTTCAAAAATAGGAGGTGCCATCATGAGCATACCAGCCCCGCCACCATATGGTGTGTCGTCTACTTGACCATGCTTATTATGACTAAAATCTCGAGGATTCGTTACACCTACAGATAGACGTTTTGCCTCGATAGCTCGTTTTATGATGGAATGATTAAAAAACGCATCAAAAAACTCTGGAAATAAAGATACAATATCAATACGCATAAACCGTCCCCTGTACTTATTAACTCACATTAACTCATTAGT
>CAUHTB010000246.1 GCA_959608595.1 uncultured Veillonella sp.
GGAATTAAGAAACCGATAACTATGAAAGCACCGATATAGAACAATAGAATACGCCAGAAGATTGTATTAATCGCTTTTGGCACGTTCTTTTCAGGGTCTTCTGCTTCACCAGCGGCTACGCCGATAAGTTCAGTACCTTGGAAGGAGAAACCAGCCACCATGAAGATAGCGAGGATAGATTCCCAACCACCTACGAATGGTGCTTCCCCTACTGTCCAGTTCGCAAATCCTGGAGATGTGCCTCCAATGCCAAAGATAAGCATAAAGCCACAGAATAGGAATACGAATACAGTAATAACCTTGATGCTAGAGAATACATATTCACTTTCACCAAAGGAGCGAGTCGATAAATAGTTCAAGCCGAATAAAACGAGCAAGAACAGAGCAGACCATACAATGGCAGGCACATCAGGGAACCAATATTTCATGATCAGTGCCCCTGCTAAAACTTCAGCAGCCAATGTAATAGCCCAGTTAAACCAGTAGTTCCAACCTAAGGCAAAACCAAAGGCCGGGTCTACATAGCGTTTTGCATAAGTCCCAAAGGAACCTGGAATCGGCAAGTACGTCGCCATTTCACCAAGAGATGTCATGAGGAAGTACACCATAATACCGATGAGGCCGTAAGCTACAAGCGCACCACCAGGGCCAGCTGTACTTACAACTTCACCACCAGCTACGAATAAGCCGGTACCAATAGCGCCACCTAAAGCAATCATATTCATATGACGCGCCTTTAGGGAACGTTTTAAATGTTGATTTTTATTAGAGGTAAACTCTACATTATTGTTTTCAGCCATGGGTCACCTCTTACAAATCTAGATTACGCACATATTTTGCGTTATCTTCAATAAATTTACGACGAGGTTCTACTTTATCGCCCATAAGAACTGTAAAGATTTTGTCAGCTTCGATGGAATCTTCTAAGCTAACTTGTAAAATCGTACGATTTTCAGGGTTCATTGTAGTTTCCCATAATTGTTCAGGATTCATTTCACCTAAACCTTTGTAACGTTGGATTGTAATACCATCGCGGCCTACTTCATCAAGTTTAGCTGTAAGCTCTGCATCAGAGTATACATACCAGTGGGATTTACCCTTCTTGATTTGGTACAACGGTGGTTGTGCAATGTAAATATGACCTTCCTCTACCAATGGTTTCATATAGCGGTAGAAGAATGTTAATAACAATGTACGGATATGAGCACCGTCAACGTCCGCATCTGTCATGATAATAATCTTGTTATAACGAGATTTTGTAATATCGAATTCTTCACCAATGCCAGTACCGAAAGCGGTAATCATGGAACGAATTTCGTTATTCGCTAAAATCTTATCAAGGCGCGCTTTTTCTACGTTAAGGATTTTACCACGCAATGGCAAAATCGCTTGGTAACGACGATCGCGACCTTGTTTTGCAGAACCGCCCGCAGAGTCACCTTCCACAAGATAAATTTCAGTCATAGATGTATCTTTTTCGGAGCAATCTGCCAATTTACCAGGAAGGCTAGATACTTCCAACGCATTTTTACGGCGAGTTAAGTCGCGGGCTTTACGAGCGGCCTCACGAGCACGGCTTGCCATTGTTGCTTTTTCGATGATTTTCTTCGCGTCTTGTGGATGTTCTTCAAAGAATGTTCTTAAACCTTCAGACACGATAACATCTGTAATACCTTTAACTTCGCTATTGCCAAGTTTAGTTTTTGTTTGGCCTTCAAATTGAGGTTCCAATACTTTTACAGATACAACAGCTGTCAAACCTTCACGTACGTCTTCACCGGAAAGGTTGGACTCATTTTCCTTGATCAAGCCAGCTTTACGGCCATAATCATTGAGGGTACGAGTCAAGGCAGCACGGAAACCAGAAAGGTGAGTACCACCGTCAATGGTATTGATGTTATTTACGAAGGACAACAAGTTTTCGCTGTAGCTATCGTTATATTGCAATGCTACGTCTACTACTACATCGTCTTTTGTATTTTCAATGTAAATTACAGTTGGGTTTACTACTTCTTTATTTTCGTTCAAGAAGGTAATGAAAGAACTCAAACCACCTTCGTAGTGGAAGCTTTCAACACGAGGTTCCTCTTGGCGCAAATCGCTCAATGTAATGCGAAGGCCTTTATTAAGGAATGCCAATTCTTGTAAACGAATTTTCAATGTATCAAAGTTGAATACAGTAGTTTCAAAGATTTCAGCATCTGGCTTGAAGATAACAGTAGTACCAGTACCTTCTGCTTTACCGATTTCGTGTAACTCAGAAGTTTTATGACCACGAGCAAAGGAAATCTCTTGAACGATACCATTTTGAGATACTTGAACCTTAGTCCATTCACTCAACGCATTTACTACGGAAATACCTACGCCGTGAAGGCCACCAGAAACCTTGTAGCCGCCACCGCCAAATTTACCGCCAGCATGCAATTTTGTTAATACTAACTCTACCGCAGACATACCGGATTCATGCATCCCTGTAGGGATACCACGACCATCATCGACAAC